>NZ_AAYN02000002.1:0-300000 GCF_000169535.1 Ureaplasma urealyticum serovar 8 str. ATCC 27618 | reverse complement strand
ATTCATAGATGAAGAACCTAAGAATCAACGCAAGGCATCTTTACCAATAATTTCAACTAAATCTTTAATAGTTAATGATTGACCACTTCTTTTTGAAAGTTTAAATTCTTCATTATTTTTAACTAATTTCATCACTTGAGCACAAACAATTTCTAAATTATTAGGATCATATCCTAATGCGCTCATTGCTGCTTTTAAACGAGCGATATAACCTAAATGATCTGTTCCTCATACATCAATTAATTTAGTCGTATTATCTTTACTAAATTTATAATCATGATAAGCAATATCTGGAGTAAAGTATGTGTATGAACCATCAGATTTGATTAAAACACGATCTTTATCATCGCCAAATGCTGTTGTTCTTAATCACAATGCGCCATCTAAAGTGTAAGTGTGTTGTTTTATTTTTGATAAAACTTCTAAAATACGTCCTGAACTTCGAATTCAATTTTCTGATGTATATGTGTCAATATATGTGTTAATTGATGCTAGATCTTTTTTGATTTCATCTAATAAATAACTAACAGCAAATTTTTTAATTTGTTCATTAACGATGACATCATCAATCTCTTCTTTTTCATTCAAACGCACATTAATGAATTGATCTTTATAAATTTCATATAAAGCTTGCGCTACTAAGTAAATTTCTTGACCATGATAAGCATCAGTTGGTAATTCAATATTAATATTTTGTAATTGTAAATAACGAACTAATACTGACATTGCTAATTTATCAATTTGGTTTCCAGCATCATTAATTCAATATTCAGTTTTTACATCATAACCATAAATTTTTAATAAATTAGCTAAAATATCGCCATAAATAGCATTAGCTGCATGAGCAATATGTAAATAACCAGTAGGGTTAGCTGAAACATATTCAACATTATAAGTAATATTTTTTTTAGCAAATTGACCAAACAAATCTTTTTGATCGTAAATTTGCGTTAATAAATCTTCATGATCCTTGGCTTTTAATGTAAAGTTTAAAAACCCAGGAGGTTGTAAATTAACTTTAAAAAATAAATCTTGATCTAAATTATTAATTATTTCTTTAGCAACTACTAATGGACTTTGGTTCACGCGCTTACTTAATGTCATTGCAACATTAGTGTAAAAATCCCCAAATTTAATGTTTTTTGTTTTATCAACAAGAACTTTAGTCTCAAAAATGCCCATTTTTTCTAAAGCTTTACTTAATTGCTCACTTATTTTTTGCGTAATCATCATCTAGTGTTATCCCTCAAATATAAACTACTTATAAATTTTATCACTTCTAAAAAATCTTAATATTAAAGAAAAAACCAACCAAAACATTTAAGTAATGGTTGGATTCATATACGTTTTAATTAAAAACTACGGTATTTATTAGCCTCTTTAATTTTTTCTTTACGACGAATTCTTGGACTTAAGTAATATTCGTGACGTTTAGAATCTTTTTTTGTTTCATTAGAAATACGTTTAAATTTCTTAAGAGCTTTTTCTAAATCGCCTTCAACGTTTACACCTCTTGACATAAATTCACCCACATTTCTGTTAAAAATAGATTACTTAAAATTATAATCCTTTTAAGGCATGAAATTTTAAAAACTTTAATATAAAGTCATTTCAGCAAAATTCTTAGCAATTTTACGTCCAACTTTAGCACCATAAACATTATCTAAACAAACTAAATCTGCAGTAATATGAATTGATAAATGTGTTAAATATGTTCCTATACCATAAAAATCAATTGCAGAATTATGTTTATTAAAATTTTTGATGCTATTTAAATCAATTGCACTTGAAGCAATTATTTTAATATGTTCACCACCATTGTTATCTAAATACTCACGTACTAAATCAATAAGATAAGGATTACACCCATGTAAATCATGGTTACGAACATTATCAAAAGTTGATAGTAAACTGTTGTCAATTAAATCTTTAGCAGTATCAATACGAACAGCATATAAACGATCAAACATATATCTTAGTTGTTCAAGATCATTTAAAACATTGTTGTTATAGTCAATAACAGCTATTAGTGGATCATTGGGAAAAGTTTGAGCAAACATTTCGCAAGCTAAATCAACTCGCCCATTATTTTGTTGAATTAACGCATGTGGCATTGATCCCATTACTTTACATTCATAATTAATATCTTTTAAAAATTCAACTTGTTTTTGGGTTACAAAATATTGCATTCCCCCAACAGCTGCTGCATACCCATCATATGGTTGTAAACTATAATCATCAGAACGATCTGACATATAGATAACTTTTTGTTCATCATTAATAACATTTAAAACGTTATAACAATTTGTCGCTACAGAACTACGACGAGCAAGAATTGAATCAATAATGTTTTCTAATCAACCAAAAATCTCATATGGTCCCTCAATTGCAAATAACGCTTCTTTGGGTTTAATAACATGACCATCTGGAACATAATAAATTTTTAATTGTTTTAATTCTTTTCTAGATAAACAAAATTCTAATAATGCTAAAACTTCGCTTGTTCCACACACCATAATAGGTGTTTTGCTAAAATGAGTAAATTGCATAATTACTGAATGGCTTGGAGCGTGTAATTCAATTATTTTACATGTTTTAATAAAATAGTGAGAAGTATAGGCTTTGTTTAACAAGTCACGATCAAATTTAAAATCAATTAAACGTGTATTTGGAATAACTGGTCCCATAGATTATTTTGGACTTTTTTCTTTCATAAACATATTATGGAAAGTATTAGTAAAAATATAAACGCAACTTGTAACAACTCAAGCTCAAAGACCGCCTTTTAAAGCAGTGCCAAATTGATCAGTTGTTGCTTGTGTTAAAACAATAAAACTAGCACGTTGGTCTTTTTGTTTTAATAATTGAAAGTATTCTTTTAATGCTGAATATTGCACACTAGTTGTTGCTGTTGCTCATATTCAAAAAATAATTGATAACACTAATATAGCGCCCATAACTGACTGCCAAATGATTTCGCTTTTATTTCATTCTTTTCCTAAATGAATCATTAAAACTCTTCAAATGCTAAAACCGATGGTAATAAATAATGAAAGTCCAGAACCAATACCAATGGCATATTTTGATGCAATAGCGTCAAAACTACCGATAATAGCTAAAGCAAAAGTTAAAAAAGCAAAAGCAATAATTAAATAGTTGGCAATTTTACGTTTTTTAATTGTGCCAAATAAGAATTGAATAGTTGAACGATTTTTTTTTGTTTTGTTTGATCCCATAATCTTAATTCTTTAATAATCTCCTTAAATGTTCATTATAAGTAAACTTATTTATCGTAAATAATATAATCATTTAATTATAACAAGTTTCACGTTTTAAATTATATTGACTAAATAACTTTTAATGTTTAATCACTTTTTTTATATAATACAATAATTAAAAAGGATTTAACAAAATGAGCACAAAAGCATTTAACCCAAAAGAACGTGTTACTAAAACCGTTGTTCTAAGTGATCTTGATCAGCATCAAAATTATTCAAAAAAACATAAAAAAATGGATTTTAAAAAACGTGTTGTTTTATCAATTTTTTTAATTTTATTGACTTGTGGTGCCATTATTTTATTAGTTTTTGTGATCACTGAATTATTTAGATTAAGTGCATAAAAAATTAATCTTATGATTTTTAGTCAAAATACTAAACATTTATATATTCACATTCCATTTTGCAACCATATTTGCACATATTCTGATTTTAAGCGAATTTTAAAAACTGTACAATCAAAAGATATTTTTAAAGATTTTTTAAAAGATGTGCAAATGCGAATTAAAAATTTTAAAACAAAGCAATTTGAAACAATTTATTTAGGTGGTGGTGTACCTAATTGTTTGAGTAATTGTGAACTCAAACAATTATTGCAAACCATTTTTCCTTATGTAAGTAATAATTGTGAATATACTATTGAATGTAATCCTGAACTCATAAACCAAACTCAAATTAATCTTTTTAAAAAATATAAAATCAATCGTATTAGTCTTAACGCACAATCATTAAACAATAATATCTTAAAGAAAATGAATTATATTCATACTAATCAAGATATTAAAAATGCGATTGATTTATTCTATAAAAACAAAATATTCAATATTTCATGCGATTTCTTATATTGTTTAACAATGTTAACATTAAAGGATTTAGATGATATTTTTGATTTTATTGTTCAGAATAAAATTAATCATGTTTCTTTTTATGGTTTAGAAATTAAAGATGAATCAATTTTAAAAAAACTTAACATTAGTATTAATGAAGATCAAGATGCTGAACAAATGAGTTATGTAAATAATAAATTTGCATCCTTAAATTTTAAACATTATGAAGTATCTAATTGAGTAAGTGATTTAAAATATGTTGCAAAACATAATTTAGCTTATTGGCAAACCAAAGATTGAGCTGCAATAGGATGAGGCGCTCATGGTTTTGAAAATAACATTGAATATTTCTTTGATGCTCCAGTCCAAAAGCCTGTATTAATTAAAAAAATGTTGACAAAGTATGATATTTATCAACAAATTTTAATGATGGGTTTAAGATTAAAAGAAGGTTTAAATCTTAATGAAAAAATTAATAATGATGCTTATCTATATTTTAAAGATAAGCTTAAATATATTAGCATCAATAAAAAAAATCATCTAGTTGTTGATGATTTAAATTTATTAAATTCAAGTATTTTAGACATTTTTTAATATAAATTAATTAGATTTAATAATAATTGTGTTGTGCTTGATGATGAAGAATTAGTTAAGCCAAAATATAAACCTAATATTAAAACTAATAATATAATGAAAATGATTGGGATTCAAGCAAAATACATTAAAAAACGAATCATTTCAATGTATTTAACTTCTTCTTTAGTTCAATATACTAAAATAAAATTATTAAATAATTTAACAAAACGATTATGTTGTGCTTCACGTTGCTCACAACTAAATAAATTAATCACTTTTTTTTGATCTTCAATTAAATTTGTTTTTAATTTGACAATCTCAAGCGTTTGACGTTCAATTAAATCTCATTCTTTAAATAATCCTAAATTATTTTTAATAATAAATTTTGCCATTGCTTTATAAGCTGGTTTATTAGCATCATAAGATTGATAAAGAATTTGAATTAAATAAGGTATTAAAATAAAATAAGATGAGCTTTGATAATAATAATCAACTAAGGGTTGTTCTAAGTTAATTTCTTTTTTTAAAATATCATTAGCGATTTTTTTTACTTCATTTAATGGAAGTTTAGATATAACATTTTGGTTTTGGTTTAAAAAAGTTTTTAGAGTTGTATAAATTTCTAAAATAATTTGTTTATTTTGTTGGTGGATTTCACCATTATTATCAATTCCATTAATAAACGTTTTTGATCATATATCATAAAACGTTTTTTGAATTGGTTTTAGTTTAATTTGTAAATTAATTAAATTTTTAATTTGTTCCATATCTTTAAATCAATTACACCATATAATGTTTACTTAAACGTGACTTTTTTAATTTTTGTGTTTTAGTAGCAATTTTTTTATAAATTTCATCAATATCGCTAATGTCGCCTTCTTCTTTTATTGCTTTAAAAACAAAGCCACGATCATTGTTTTGTTTTGGAATAATATGCATGTGGGTGTGCATTACTACTTGACCAGCACCAGAATTTGAATTCATTAAATAATTAAAACCTAAAACATTTGGGAAAACTTCTTCTAAAACAAAAGTCATGTTTTTTGCTAAACGCATCATTCCATCTAAGTAAATTGGATCAGTTAATGAGAAATTACGATAATGTTTTTTAGGAATAATTAAAATATGTCCATCGCTTGCTGGTTGAATATCTAAAATTGCTATTGCAAATTCATTTTCATCAATAATTTTTGAAATAATTTCACCTTTTAAAATTTTACAAAAAATACAATCTTGCATTAATATGCCTCTTCTCTTTCGCCATCATCATTATCTTGAACTATAGCTTTTAATTTATTATAATCCACAACTAGAATAATTAATACGATAAAATTGATTACAAATAAAACTACAAAGAAAAAGAATTGCAATAATAATGAAAATACAAGATATGCTTTTTTTAGTTTCGCTTCTTTAAAAATTTTATTGAAATTCTTGATTTGTTTTAACATTGAAACATGGGCAATAAAAGATGCAAACATAAAAATCATATAAAGGATTATAAATAATGCTGAACCAATTAATGACACAATGTTTAAAATATTAGCAAGTTCTCGATTATCTTTAAAAAACTTTAAAAAAACTTTTTCATTAAACTTTTGAATTTGAGGGTGTGGTTTGTATTCAATTATTTTAATTAGTGCACGAACTAAATCCTTTTTTTGTACCAAAACATCAAAGTCAAAGTTCTTAAAATTATCAATTAAATCAGGATTTTGTTGAATAGTGTTAATAATATTTTGGTTATCGTTAAGATTTTTTATATAATCTGGATTTTTTAAAAAAACTTCAAATATTTCATAATTATTTTTAATAATATCAATTAATTTATCATCTACTTGAAGTTTGTTTAAATCAACTGTTTTATAAAACTCGATCGCATGTTTTATTTCTTGTAAATTTAAGTTTTTAGTAAAACTATTAATTAATGTTACATTTTTAACAGCTAACGCTAAAATATTATTTTCTTTTTCATTTTCTAAACTAGTTTTAATGATGTTAAATAAATAATCATCAATATGATAAAGATCTTTTAGCATTTGTGGATTTTGTTTGATAATATCCATATATTTTTCATTAGCTTTTAAATGATCAATTAAATTTGAATGGTTTTTAATTAAATCTAATAATTCTGGTTTGGCTTGAATTTGTTTGATTAATTCTTTATTATTTTGGGCAAATTTTAAAATCTCAGGTTGTTTACCAGCTACTTCAATAAATGCCTTATACTCACTAATTTGTTTTAAGATTTCTTGATTATCACTAATTGTTTTTAAAATTTGGGGATTGTTTTTAATAGCATCTAAAATTTCTGGTTGGTTTTGTAATTCTTTAATTAAAGTTTTATTTTTAATAATAAAATCCAAGACTTCTTCTAAATTGTTAAAAGGTTCAATTTTTACACTTGTTAAATATTTTAGTTGTGGACTAGCATCATAAATTTTTGTTTTAATAAAATCAGTAATTGTTTGAATATTTCCAGAAATAATTCATAAAGCTAAAAAAGCAATTAGAAATAAAATAAAGAAGAAAATAAAAATTTCAAAATTTAAATGTCGTTTTCTTCTTTTTAAAATTTGATTAAACATGAACAACTCCTGATTTTATATAAAAATATTAAGATATTTTATAATTTTAAATTAATTTTGTAGAATACTTATTTTTTAAAGCAGCAATCACTGGAATAGCAATTATATATAGTCCAAAATTAATTGCCATTGAGCCAAAAGTTACTAAAGAATTATAAATCATTGAAGGAGCAAAAGGCGTATTATAGAAAAGTGTTCCTTGAATACTATAACCCATCCAAACAATAAAATATCCAATAATTGAAAAACTAAAAACTAATAAATAAGTTCAAAATATTTGTTTTTTAATTGTTTGATTTCATTTTTTAGTAATAATTAAAATTACATCTATAAATAAGATCAAACCAAATCCATAATGTGGCATTAAATATCCAAAAAAGGGCTCAGCACTAAAACCAATCGCAAGCATAACCAGTGGAGCAATAATATAATACATTAATTTATAATAAAAATTAGGAATGCAAACAATTGCTAAAACAAAAATTCCCATTTGTAATTGTCAACTAAAACCATTTAAGAAATCTAAATTTTTAGTTAAGAATCGCCCTATTAAAAATAAGGCAAGAAAAAAAGCAGCTAAAACTAAATTATAAATAATTGACTTTACACTTTGATTTTTAAAATCAAAATATTTTTTTAATGATTCTTTAATAGAAATTGGTTGATTGCTTTGTTTTTTAAAATATTGAAAACAAAATCTTTTATTTTGATTGATCATAATAATAAACTAAAAAATAATAAAACATATTTAAAATTTTACTAGATTATCTTATATTTTGAAATTATCATTATTTATTCAAATAAATATTAAAAATATAATTTTTAATAAAAAAAGCTTAATGTCATAAAACATTAAGCTTAATTAAAATTAAAATGGGGCGATTAACGGGACTCGAACCCGCGAAAATACCTGAGCCACAATCAGGCGTGTTAACCAACTTCACCATAACCGCCATATAACCATATTATTATAGCATTTTGGTTATATTTTTAGTCATTCTTTTTAAGAAAACGAAAACTAACTTTTTTAATCCGTTGCCCTTGCATGACAAACTTCTTCTCATATTCTGTGGGAATATTTTTTAATAATTCAACATTGTTTACAAGAGCATACAAATTGTAAGTTAAAAATAAAATTTCATATTTAGTTAAATCATTTAATAAAACATCATAAATTGTGTAGTGAAATAAACTTTCATTATCTGTTTTAAATTCAATAAGACCGTCATCTTTTAAAAGAGCTGCAAACTTTTCTAAAAAATATGGATTTGTTAAACGTTTTTTAGCATGACGTTTTTTTGGTCAAGGATCAGAAAAATTTAAATATATTTTATCAATGCTTTTTGAATTTAATAAATCTAAAATTGCATTAGCATCAAAACAAATCATTGCTAAATTATCTAATTTATGTTTTAAAGCTTTTTTATGGGCTTTAACAATTACTGTTGGAAACTTTTCAATGCCTAAATAATTAATTTGGGGATTGCGTAAAGCATTTTCAACAATAAAGTCACCTTTTCCCATTCCAATTTCAATATGAAGTGGTAAATGAGGGTTTTTAAAAACTTTTGCTAAATCATTTTTAAGAAGTTGTTGATCATTAACAATGTATTGTTCTTGTGATTTTAAATAAAGTGGTGCATTAGCATTATTTCGTAAACGCATAAAAATTACTCAAACTTCTTATGGGGTTCATATTTAAGTAAATCACTAAAATCATTTTGACGCAACACTTCATAAATCCCCATAGCAACACTGTTAGCAATGTTTAAACTTCTTAAATTAATACTTGTAGGAATGCGAATTCAATTTTGAGGATATTTTCTTAAAATATCATGATCAATTCCTGTTGATTCTTTGCCAAAAACTAAATAAACATCTTCTTTATTCAAATTAGCATACTTATAATCGCATGGTGCTTTTGTTCCATATCTAGTAAAAAAATAAATTTGATTTTCAATAATATTATTCTTTGCAATAAATTCATAGAAATCATCATATTCAAATAACTTTAGTTCATCTAAATGATTAGCAGAAGCACGAACAAAATCTTTATCAAAACGTGCTTTATCTAAAATAAATCCATAAGGTCTTATAAGATGTAAATTTGCATTAAAACCAACGCACATTCGAGCAATATTACCCGTATTTAAAATGATTTCTGGTTCAAATAAAACAATATGTAACATTTTTTAATTCACCTTTTGTTTTAAATCAGCAAAAATTTTTAATAAATTTGCTTGTTCTTTCTCTAAATTATTTAACTTATCTTTTTCTTTAGCAATTAGTTCTGTTGGAGCTTTATTGACAAAACCTTGATTGTTTAATAAATTAGTTGCGCGTTTAATTTCGTTTTCTAAATATTTTAATTGTTCGCTAACCTTTTTAATTTGTGTATCATAATCAATAGATTTTTCATATCAAGTTTTAAGAATAAAATCATCAATAACAAGTTCATAAGTGCAACTATTTACACTACTTTTTTTAATTTCACTTACTTTAGCGTTTACTAAAACTAATAGTAAGTTAATTAATTTTATATTCGAATTATAAAATTCATCATTAGCTGATACTAATTCAAAACAAAGATTTGTTTTATTATTAATATTTTCTTGTAAACGTAATTTTCTAATTTCTAAAATAATTTTTGCAATTTTATTAATAATGATTGATTCAAATTCGAAATTAACCATTGGATATTTTTGTAATAAAATTGATTCATTTGTTTGATTTAGATTTAATCAAATCTCTTCACTAATATTAGGAGCAAAAGGATGTAACATAATTAAAATTTGATTAAATACATAACGAATTGTTTTAATGGTTTCATTCTTAAATGTTGTATCTTGTAATAAAACTTTTGTATATTCTAAATAGTTGCTTGCGAAAGTATTTCAAATAAAATCATATAAATCTTTTGTAGCAACAACTAGATTATATTTATCCATATTTTTATTCATTTCAACACTTAATTTTGATAATTCAGCAATTATCCATTTATTAACATCACAAAACTCATGAACATCTTGAATACTAAAACTTTCATTAATTTCATCTAAATTTTCAATATATTTAGCAATGTTTCAAATTTTATTTAAATAATTTCAATTAGCACCCAAACGTTCTGTTGAAAAGTTTAAATCTTCACCAACTGTTGTAGATGATGCAAAAAATAAACGCATAGTATCTAAACCATATTCGTTAATAATATCAAAAGGATCAATACCATTTCCTAATGATTTTGACATTTTTTTAC
Source organism: Ureaplasma urealyticum serovar 8 str. ATCC 27618 (assembly GCF_000169535.1). Classification (NCBI taxonomy): domain Bacteria; kingdom Bacillati; phylum Mycoplasmatota; order Mycoplasmoidales; family Mycoplasmoidaceae; genus Ureaplasma; species Ureaplasma urealyticum. Next base: position 289,475 of record NZ_AAYN02000002.1, on the reverse strand, counting down.
CTTGTGCATCTCTAATTAAACCATGAATTAAAACATCTTTAAATGGTCTTTTTTGAACTAGATATTGGCTAAAATTCATCATTCTTGAAACTCAAAAAAATAAAATATCCATACCAGTAACCATTAAAGCTGTAGGGAAATAGCGCTTAAAGAATTGATCATTACTATTTCATTTTGTTGTTAGTAATGGTCACATTCCACTTGAAAATCAAGTGTCTAAAACATCTTCATCTTGAATTCAATTTTCTAAATCTTTTGGTGGTGTTGTATTGCAATATATTTCATTAGTTTTTTTATGATATCAAACAGGAATTTGGTGTCCTCATCATAATTGTCTTGAAATACATCAATCTTCAGTATTTTCTAATCATGTTAGTAAAGTTTTATTAAAACGATTTGGATAAAAATCTACTTTATCATTAAAATCATTTTGCATTTTAATTGTGTTTTTTACTAAATTATCCATTTTAATAAATCATTGATATGATAAATATGGTTCAACAATTTCATTAGTTCTTTCACTAAAACCAACGTTAGATTGATAATTTTCAATTTTAACTAAATGATTACTTTTTTGTAATTTATCAACAATTAAAGCACGAGCTTGTAAACGATCTAAACCTTTAAATTCAGCACATTTTTCATTTAAAGTACCATCTTCATTCATAATATTGATTAATTCTAAATTATGTTTTTTAGCTAATTCATAATCATTAAAATCGTGTGCAGGTGTACATTTCATTACCCCTGTACCAAATTCAATATCAATATAGTCATCTAAAATAACTGACATTTTTGCATTATTAATTGGGTTAATAAAAATTTTATTATGCAAATGAACGTAACGTTGATCATTAGGATTCATAATTAGATGTTTATCACCAAACATTGTTTCTGGTCGTGAAGTTGCTACAATAACAAAATCTTTTTGGTCTTCACTAGAATATTTAATATAATATAGTTTTTGTTCGATTTCTTTGTGAATTACTTCAATATTACTAATTGCAGTTTTTAGTTGAATATCTCAGTTAACTAATTTTTTAGCTCGATAAATAATGTTTTCATTAAACATTTTTACAAAAACTTCACGCACAGTTTGAACAACAGGTTCATCTAATGTAAATAAATAATTGTTATAATCTAATCCTAATCCTAAGGCATTTCATTGTTTATGAATATAATAAGTTTGTTCATCTTTTCAAATTTTTAATTTTTCTAAAAAAGCTTTTCTTCCTAAAACAAAACGATCAACTTGTTCGTTTGTTTTTAAAATTTTTTCAAATTTAGTTTGAGTTGCAATTCCAGCATGATCAGTTCCAGGAACGATAAAAGCATCATATCCTTGTAGTTTTTTATAACGCATTAAAATGTCTGGCAAGGTAAAATCGTAAGCATGCCCAATATGTAAATGTCCTGTAACATTAGGTGGTGGTAAAACAATTGCAAAAGGTGGTTTTGTACTATTTGCTTGAGCTTTAAATAAATTATTTTCTTGTCAAAATAGAAGTTTATTAGATTCAACTTCTTTAAATAAATAATTTTTATTTAATTTCTTCTTCACTACTCTTCTTCTCCTCTTTTTTTAAAAGCAATTGCTTTTGTCTAGTTTCAATCACAACTTTTTTCATTAATGCAAACAATGTAGCAACATTGGTATTTTTTTGAGCAGAAACACATAATAAACGATCAACACTAATATTTAAAAATTTCGCGATTTTTTGTTTATTGTTATCAAAATGTGATTTATTAACCTTATCAACTTTATTTAAAACAACAAAATGAGCGTAATTTTGGTTTTCAAAATAACGACTCATTTCCACATCATCATTTGTTAATACGTTAATATCGCAAATTTGAAAAACAGCACACAAATTTTGACGATATCCTAAGTATTGATCAATAATTGTTGCTAAATCTAATTGTTTATCTTTACTAACTCTTGCAAATCCATAACCTGGTAAATCAACTAATCGAAAACTATTAAAATCAAAAAAGTTAACTAATTGTGTTCTTCCAGGTGTATTTGATGTTCTTGCAATTTTTTCGTTTGCTAATGCATTAATTAAACTTGACTTACCAACATTTGATCGACCAATTACACAAATTTCAAATTGTTTATCTACTGGGTATTGATCAAAATATTGTGCAGATTTAATAAATTTTGCCATATATTTACTTTTGTTTTACTGCTCGATTATAAATTTCATTAATTTGTGATTCACTTGGCTTACGCCCTACTTGTTGATAAATCATACGAATTGTATCTTTTGAAATTGGCGGATTTTTCTTTAATTGGCGCTTCATAATTTTCATTGAAACAAAATAACCTATCACAAGTCCTGCAATTAAAAATAAAACAATTCCAATACCTAAACCAACAGCTAATGAATGCGCATGGGCGTTAGCATTATCTAAATCAGCTTGAGTAACAATATCTGTAGCTTCATGAATAATTGATGAAAAAACCTCTGATACCTTAAATAAAAAATTTGAAAAACTCATAATTACCTCTAAAATATAAAACTTATATTATATTCATTTAATACTAATATATAATACTTTTTTAATTATAATATTTTAATGATTATAAATATCTATTATAATAAAAGTCTAAGTTAATTTTTTAACAATTTACTTAGAATTAGATTAAAAACCATGGAGGTTTTAAGTGAAAAAAAATAATGAAGATCAGACAGACTCCTTTGTTTCGTTTGATCCACAAAATACAGATCCATTAACTGGTTTAAATGACGAACAAGTTTTAAAAAGTCGTCAAATTTATGGCTTTAATGAAATCAAAAAGAAAAAGAAATCAAATATTCTTACAAAATTCTTTAAACAATTTTTAGATTTCATGGTTATTTTACTTGTAATTGCCGGAATTATTACTTTAATTTTAGCAATTGTTAAACCCCCGCATGATATAACAGAATTAATTGTCCAATATGTTGAAGTTGGGGTAATAGGCTTCATTTTATTTTTAAATGCAATTTTTGGAACCATTCAAGAAGTTAAAGCAGAAAAAAATACAGAAGCATTATCTAAATTAACATCTCCTCAAGCTAAAGTATTACGAAACAACCAAATTTTAATTATTGATTCAAGAGAGGTTGTAATAGGTGATATTCTAATTTTAGAAGCAGGAGATTGAATTCCCGCTGATGCTCTATTAATAAATAGTTCATCGCTTGAAGTTGATGAAGCTGTTTTAACAGGTGAGTCATTACCAGTTCAAAAAGATGCTAAAGCAATTGTTAAACAAGGCGCAGGGATTGGCGATCGCTTAAATCAAATTTTCTCTGGAACATCTATTACTAATGGTACTGCTAAAGCAATCGTTACTAACATTGGAATGAATACTGAAATAGGTAAAATTGCTAAATTAATTAATGACCAAAAAGTTCAATTAACACCATTACAACAAAAAATTAATAAATTATCAAAAATTATAGGTGCATTTGCATCAGTTTTGTGTATAGCTGTTTTTATTATTTATATTTATTTAGTTGGAGGTGGAAATTGAGAAATTAATTGACATCCAGCTTTAGTAATGGCTATTTCATTATCTATAGCTGCTATTCCTGAAGGAATTGTTGCAATTGTAACAATTATCTTATCATTTGGTGTTAAACAAATGGCAAAACAAAATGCTTTAATTAAACGTTTACCAGCTGTTGAAACATTAGGAAGTGCTAATGTGATTTGTTCTGATAAAACTGGAACTCTAACACAAAATAAAATGACTGTTACTAAAGTTTTTACTAATATATTAAAAACAACAGATTTAATTAATGAAAAAGATGTTTATGAATTAATTAAATGAGCTTCTATTGCAAACAATGGTTCAAGAAATTTTAATGATAAAAAACAAGAATATGAATTTATTGGCGATCCAACTGAAACTAGTATTATTGAAGCAGCTCTTAAATTAAATATAGATAAAAGTGAACTAGATAAAGAATTTGTTAGAATTCATGAATTTCCATTCGACTCAACACGAAAATTAATGAGTGTAATTGTTAGGAATAATGATAATTATTACTTAGTTACTAAAGGAGCAATTGATGCTATTGAAAAAATTGTTGTTGAACCAATTACAAACGATGTTTATAAAGCAAATGATTTTTTAGGTAAACAAGCTTTAAGAGTTTTAGGTGTGGGAATTAAAAAATTAGCATTCTTGCCAACTAATTTTAATCAAGATGAACTTGAAAGAGAATTAGAATTTATTGGATTAGTTGGTATGATTGATCCACCACGTCCTGAAGCACAAGAAGCTGTTGAGATTGCAATTAAAGCCGGAATTCGACCTGTCATGATTACAGGTGATCATATTAATACAGCATCTGCAATTGCTAAACAAATTGGTATATTAAATGAAGGGCAAGAAGTATTAAGTGGGCATGAATTAAGTTCCATGAGTGATGAAGAATTAATTAATAATGTTGAGCGTTATAGCGTTTATGCACGTGTTTCACCAACAGATAAAATTCGTATCGTTAAAGCTTGACAATCACACGATAAAGTCGTGAGCATGACAGGTGATGGTGTTAATGATGCTCCAGCACTAAAAGCCGCTGATATTGGATGTGCCATGGGAATCACTGGTACAGATGTTTCAAAAGCTTCGAGTGATATGATATTAACTGATGATAACTTTGCAACAATTATTAATGCTGTTAGTTTAGGTCGTTCAATCATGGACAACATTAAACGTATCATTGTCTTATTATTGATCACTAATTTAGCTGGATTAATTTCATTAATTTTTGGAATCATTATTTTGGGTATTAACCCAATGTCTTCATTACAAATTTTATGAATTAATGTGATCGCTGAAACTCTACCAGGAATCGCATTAGGTGTACATTTAGCAGATGCTAATTTAATGCGTCATAAACCATTAAAGAAATCTGCTCCAATTGTTAATAAAAAAATGTGAATGACAATCTTTATTAATGGTTTCTTTATTGGTTTAATTTCTATTCTATTGTTTTATTTAGGGGCATCATCACATTTTGACTTTGATTTTATAGCAATGAGAAACGAGTTTAAAGAACTTGCTAATCTTGAAGCAATATATCAAAATGTGTGAAATTGATTAGGCGAAAATCATGAAATTACTAATATTGTTCATGAAAAAATTATAGCGATAAAAACACCAATTATGGCCGGATCGTCATTGACATTTATTTTCATGGGAATGAGTTTGGCTTTTAATGCATTAAGTTTAAGAAGTAATCACTCAATATTTATTAATTTTTGAAAAAACTCTAAATATATTGTTTATTCAATAATAATTTCTGTAATTATGATTATTGTTATTACTTATACTCCTCATTTAAATGAAGTATTTAATATGAATCCATATAATATGAATGGTTACGAGTGATTTAATGTGTTTCCATTTGTTTTATTTACAATTCCCTTAGGTATTTTTGAAGTAATAAAATATGTTAAATATTTAAAGCTACGCCGTAGTTTTGATTATAAAAATAAAACTTATGCTTCATTAAATCAAGAAATAAAATCATTAAATTTAAAAATTAATAATACAAAAATTAACTATGAAAAAGAATACTATAAAGCACTATTAAACAATTTAATTGTTAAAAGAAAAATTTTAATTAATAAGTGTCACAAAGAAATATAATTATTACAAATTTATAAAAATAAATCTAGTAGAATAATTAACATTCGCTAGATTTTTTATTTTAAATGTGTAAATTATTAAATTATACAAATTAATATATTATAAATATGTCTAAATTTTGTACAATTTAAGGTGAGGCTATGCAACTTTTTTTTACATTATAAAGATTTTTACTTCATGAAAACACGGTTTAAAAGAAATATTTTGTTAGCATTTTTAAGTGCTATTGTTACACCGGTTCCCGTTATATTGGCTTGTGTGTTAACAAAAACTAACAACGAAAACAATTCACAATGATTCAAAATTTTTTCAGAAATTAAAAACGAAGCTAATACAAAAATTAGTTATGTTTTTGCAAATAATCATAAATTAAATTATCTTATTGATAAAGCTAAACAAATAGATAATTTTATTAAGATTTTAAATTTAAATGAAAATAGTGGAAACAATTGACTTATATATGGATTTTCAAAAATATGAAAATTAATACAAGAGTTTGATTTTATTCTAAAACAAAAAACACAAGAATATAATAATTGATTAACTAAAGTAGATGACGTTATTAAATTATTAAAAGACAAAAAAATAGAACTTTTAAAATTTAAAAACAAAAATAATGTTAATGATGCTAATCTTAATTTAATTCAAAAAAGAATTGATGAAATTTTGGATAATTATACAAAAGCGCCAAATGATGAAAATATTGATGATATTAAAATAAGATATCAAAAAATTGTTGAATCATGTAATTATAACTACCAAAAATCAATTAAAGAAGAAACTAATAAAACTAAAAAAATTAAAGAAGAGATAAAAAATTTAAAAAAAGATTATTTCGACAAAATTGAAAATGGCAAAGAATATTACAAATTGTACGATGAAGAAATTGCTAAATTGCTTTATGAAGCTAATCAACTTAATGATAATATTCATTCAATTCTTGATCATATATTAAATAGAAAATCGCTTGAAAATAAATTTAATGATCTTAAAAAGGAAGTTGAAGAACATAAGAAAATATCAAAATATATTAAAGAAAATGCTAATAAAAATAACGAAAACTTTTGAGGTACATGAAGAGAGAATATTTTAGGAAAATATTTTGTATATCAAAATTTTATGGATAACACTAATGTTGCTATTTGGTATGGATTGGCATTAAAAATCGAAAATTTATCAAAACAAAACTTCATAAATAATAAAGTAAATGAATTAAAACAATTATTAGAAAAATGAAAATTGTATGGTCAAGCACTTATAAGAGATACATTTGACGCAATTGGTATTAGTGGGTTATTCTTTACTGTCAACACAAAAGTGAGAATGTTAGAAAATTATTCACCACTTATAGATCCAAATCGCCCTTCAAAAAAAGGTGAATATTACATTTTGATTGAAAAATTAAAGAATTTATTAAACGAAATTCAAGAAAGATCAAGAAAAGCGAGCAAAAATCTTCAAAATATTTACGATCAAGTTGTTAAAGATGATGTCGAAAAAATTCTTGAATATGTTAAAGCAAATGGTTATGGTTTTTCTCCGCAAGAAGCTTTTAATGAATTAATGACTTGGTCTAATTATTATTTAAATCAAATGCCAGAAATTTTCCAACATTATAAAGAAAAAATAATCAAACCTGTTCTTGATCAAATTAAAACAAAAGGTAATTCAGCAAGCGATGTTGTTAAATTAGAAGAACTATACAATTACAAGTACAATTATACTAATTTTTATGAACCTTATAATTTTGAAAGAGATTCTTTTTACTGAGAAAAAGATTATAAAAATAATGACAAAAACGAAAAGGTTAAAGATGATGAAGGGCGATATATATTAAAAAAACAAATTCCTCACCACCTGAAAAATGAATACGACACTGCGCGCTTGTTTTTAAAAATAGAAAGAACTATTGATGAAGTATGTAAAAAATACTCAATAACTAATCCTTTAAACTAAAAAACAATTAAACTTTTCTTAACCAAAAACGCTAAGAAAAGTTTTTTTATATTTTAATAATCATTTTTAACAAAAACAAACTGAATATGAGAGGTGTAAATATCGATTTTAATAAGTGATCTAATCTCTAAAACAACACTATTACTATCATAGTTTTCACTGAGTTTTTCATAATCAATTGATGCTAAAATTTGACTAGCAAATTTGGTGTCTTTTAATTTATAAGTAACTTTATAATAAAAATATTTTTGTAAATTAATAATTTCGCAAAGTTCAATAATTTCTTTTGCACATTGAGTATATGCACGAATTAATCCGCCAGCACCTAATTTAATACCACCGAAATAACGAATAACGAAAATAATAACATTTGTTAATGCTTTTGTTTTAATCATATTTAAAATTGGTAATCCTGCAGTACCATTTGGTTCTCCATCATCTTGTGCTTTCATATAATTAGATTGTGGACCAATAATGTAAGCATAGCAAATATGTGTTGCATCAGAATATTCATCTTGATATTTTTTTAATAACATTGATACTTCTTTTTTAGTATTAACTTTATTAATAGAAATATAAAATTTTGATTTTTTAATAATTACTAAGGAGTTTTGATCATTTTTAATTGTTTTAAATGACATGGACTTTTTTAAACTCTTCTAAATCAATACAAACTTGTTCAAGCTCGACAATTGTTAAATGCAAGTGCAATTGTTTATTTAAAATAAATTTTAAAATATTAATAATATTTTTATAAGATAATACTTTTTGATTGCGAAGTCATTTCAATAAATTTATTGAATAATTATTAACAATTTTTACATGTATACAAAAAACGATTAAAACTCCTAAAATTAAACCAACACCCATCAAGCTAATTAAAGGGTCAAAATAATTAGCTAAACCAAATATTAATAAAAAAATAAAAATTATTAATGATGATAAAAAAGCAAACGCATATTTTTTAATAAAGTATGGTTTATTTTTAGAATTATTCTGATTAATATAATCAATAACTTGTTGTGTGTAATTATTCATAATCTCTTTTTTATTTTGCTTTTTTCAATTAAATTATAATAAAAAAAGCATTAGAAATACTAATGCTCATTAATATTATTTGATTAATTAGAATCAATATCAACAAATGAAAAACGAATTGCTTTACCACCAAACTGATCTCCATAAACTTTAATTTCAAGTGGTGAATGAAAATTAATAGCATTGTAATCATATGAATTTTCAGTATAATTAGCCAAATTGAAATCGTGTTTTATTGTATGATCATTAAACATTAATTTAGGTAAAGTTTTAATTCATGGCACTAAACTAACTTGTCGTGAAACCAATTTTTTAGTTTTATCATAATTTTCTTCAATAAAAATTGTAAAAATAAAACCTTCTTTATTTAATAAAGCAAATTTAGCAGTTTTACTAAAATCAGTATATTCATCTAATTCTTCTGGTTTTTTATCTAAATTAGAACTTTCTATCACATATAAACCATCAATAAATTCATTAGAAGAGGCGCGATAGAAAGAACTATGATTATTAACTTTTGAATCTTTTAAATTCTGCACTGTTTCTTCGCTTGATTCTTGAAATAAATTATCATCAGGGTATAACATAAAAATTTGTTTTGTTAAATTAAATAAGAATCATAATCAATTTTCATTAAATAATTTGTTGTGAGCTTTACGAGCTTGTTGATAAGCAAAAGGATTACTTACTGATCCGCCACCAAAAGGATTTTTCTTTGGTTTGTTTTTTTTAGGGTTTTTATCATATACAGGTCCTTTATTAGCATCATTTTGTACAGTATTATAATAATTTAGTCAATTAGCAATTTCTTGTGTATAATCAGGTTTAATATTTTGTTGAGATTTAATATACTCTTCACGTTCTTTTTGATCTGGGTAAATACTTAATAAAAGATTGTGAATAACCTTATTATTTAAAAATGTTGTTCAATTATTTTGTGAATCAACACTTGTTTTTGTAGTAATTATACTATTATCTAGTTTAATTACATCATCAAGAAAAATTCTTATATTAATAGGTTTAAATAATGGATTATTACTTGTAATAACTAAACGATCATTTCATTTTATTAAACGAGGTAGTTTAATTAAAATTTGTTTATCTTTAATAATATAATCTTTAACTAATAAATCATTCTTTTGGTTTTTTTCATCAATTAAACTTACATTAAAAATCATTTTTTTATTGTTCTTTAATGATTGATCAAAAGCTAAATTAACATAATAATTTTTAAATCCATCACTAATAAAACTAATTTGATTACGTACTAGTTTTTGTTGTTTTTGTAAACTTGAATTATTACATGCACTAATAATAAAGGGAATAATAACTAAAGGAAGACAAAATAAACTTCATTTTCATAAATGTTGTTTCTTAAAAAATTTAGACATAACTATTCCTTTCATAAAAGTAACATTTGGGCTGGTATTCCATATTCATATTTATCAATCATATCTGTTTCAAATAACTTATAGTATTCTTTGCTTTGATGAAAAATAGCTTGATGGAAAATCGATGTTATTAAATCAATTGATAATTTATTTTTAGTTTTAGGAAAGAAATAAACTAATGGATTTAAATTCAAACGATTTTTGTTATTTGCAAAATCAATTTTAATATTAAATATTGATTTGTTTTTTGTGATATATAAATCTTTAAATGAACCAATTAAAATAGAAGTATCGCCTTCTTGTTTTTTATCTAAATAATTATTAATAAAATAATAATCTTCATAAGGTTCAAGATTAGTTAATCTTTGTAAATATTCTTTACTTGGTTCAACTATTTCTTTTGTTATTGGATTTGTTTGTTTTGGTAGTGTAAATCAATTATTAAAACTTAGTTCAAAATGATTTAAATTCATTAGAATAAAGTATCAATTTTGAGAAAATAATTGTTCGTAATCTTTTAATTTTTGTTTATATTCCAAAGAGTCTTTTGCCATTTTTTGTGATTTAAAATAATTACTAAATTCTATTAATTGTTTAATTAATTTTGTTTGATATTCTTTATTGTTTTGTTGTGTTAAATAATTGGTAATTTGCGCATCATCATTATTAAAAGCATCTAATAAAAGGTTTTTAATTATTTTTTGTGTAACATATGCTTCTTTTGAAATTTTATGAATGTTAATATCTAAATTATGATCAATATATTTTTGAAAATGATTTAATTCTTGTTGATTTGGTTTAGAATTAATTTTATTTTCTTGATGATATTCTTTTTGTATAAAATCACGAGCACCAACCTCTTTTTGATTTACATTTCTTAAAACATATCGTTTAAAGCCTAATTGATCTTTTAACTCTAAAAACATTTCATAACTAAATTTTTGAAAAAATGATTTTTTAACATTCAAAAAGTTAAAGTTATTAGTTTCATTATATTTTTGTTTAATTCGATCTAATCCTTGTTGATAAGTTGCTTGATCAAATTGTTGATTTTCATCTAAATTTTCTTCATAATAATTTTTATAGTTAGCAACATCTTTTTCAAAACTTTTTTCACGCTGTTGATCAATGTTTGTTTGCATTTGGGTTGCTATTGATTTTAGATCATTAATTTTTTGATCAAATTGGAAAAGATCAGTATCAAATCGTACATCAAAATGATTTTTTTTGTTAAATTTTAGTAAACGCAAAACTAAATGATCTCCAAATTGTAAATAATAAACATCAACGCTATGATAAACTTCTTGATCAAATGTTTTTTGTTTAACTTTTACATAATTTACTAAAGGCTTATTAATATCAATAACTTTATTAAGAATTAATGATCCACTAAAATCTTGCTTTTCATTTTTATAAGGAGCATAAAAATCTGGTTTATAAGGTGTGTATACAAATTTTAAAGCATTTAAATTTGTAAAAAATCAATATCAATTATTAGCAAGTGATTCAAAAATAGTTCTTTTTGCAATATTTTTCATAATTGATATTGCATCATCATCACTAATATCTAATCGATTAGGATTTAATAGTGTTAGAGCAAATTTTAAATCTAATAATTGTTGATCAGAAACATTGTTTTGATCATATATATAAGTATTTAATTGTGCTTTATTTTGGTTAAAAACATCTAAAAATAACTGTTTTGATAAATCATTAACAAAAAAGTTTGTTTCTTGATAAATTTTTGAAGTAATTTTGCTTTGATTTTTAGATACTAAAGATAATCCTGTACCTAATCCAACAGTTAAGCTAGTAATTAAAAAAACTGATAGCAAGCTTGATATTAAAATTTTTCTTTTTTGTTTTTTCATTAATGTGTAAACCTAATTTCTAAATAGTTATTGATAATAAAATATATTAAAAAATCAATAATCAAAAACACAAATTCAATAATGAAGAATATTATTTTTTATTTTTTTAAAAAAGGTGGAACAAAACAGCAAAAGTTTAATAACTATTTAATTATTACTTTTTTATATTTATAATTCTTCGTATTTTTAAATGACTTGTGTTTAGATGGTTTTTGATTTTTAAAATCATTTTTTATTTCATTATTTTCAAGCATATTTTGTTGTTTTAAAAAACCTTGATAGCCAGCTTTAAAACCACTTTTTTTATTATTTATAGTTTTTTGTTCATTGTTATAATTTGTTTTGTCACTAAATTTTTTATCGTGCTTTATTTCTTTTTTTAATTTTGTATTATCTTTAACTTTCACAGGATTGTTGTAGTAAATTTTATTTTTTTTTATCTTCATTCATACTAGTTTGCTCTCTTTATCTTTTAAGAAATAAAAAACCAGTTAAAAGCAAAAATGCAAAACTGGTTTTTAGATTGATTTAATTAATTATTAATTGTTTGATTAAACTAATTGTAAAACAGCTTCTTCTGTATTATCTCCTGGACGATTACCAAGTTTAATAACACGAGTGTATCCACCAGCACGATTAGCATACTTAGGACCTAATTCGTTAAATAATTTACGTAATAAATCATCAGCTGAGTGTTGGTTTGTTCCTAATAAAATCGCAGCTGCAGCACGACGTGAAGCAAGTGTGTTTTTCTTAGCAAGAGTGATTAAATGATCAACATGACGTTGTGATTCTTTTGCTTTTGTTTTTGTTGTCACAATTGAACCATGACTTATAACATCAGATACTTGTTGACGACTTACCATTTTTCTTCATGCACGTGTTTTACCTGGTTTGTTAATGTAACTCATATGAAATTATTCCTTTCTTTTAAAGTTTTAGTCTTTTTTTAACTCAAGTGAACGTTCAGTTAATTTTTGAATAATTTCAGTAACTGATTTACGTCCTAAATTCTTAATTTTTTCAAGTTGTGATTTTGTTAATTCAATTAATTCAGCAGTGGTATTAATACCTGATTGTTTTAAAGCATTATATGCACGCACTGTTAAATCTAAATCATCAATTGAAATTGAAGCGTTTTGACGTTTTTCTTCTTCTTCACGCTCACGCATAATAATCATTTCATTAATTGTTTTATCAATATTCATGATTGGTTCTAAATGCGCTTGCATAATCTTAGCAGCAATCGCAATTGCTTCGCTTCCTGATATCGTACCATTTGTTGCAATGTCAATTGTTAAAATCTCAGACATTGATGATTTTGAATCTTTAATCATTTCTACATTATAAGCGTAATGTAGGACTGGTGAATAGTTTGAATCGGTTGCGATAATATGTAGTGTTGAAACAAAATCTTTATTTGTATTAAAGTCGACACGACCACGTCCTGTTTTTGCAAAAATTTCAATTTCTACATCAATTGGTTTTGTTACTTCTGCAATGTATAAGTCTTGGTTAACAATTTCAAAACCTACTGGACATACAATATCTTTAGCTGTAATCACACCAGGTCCTTTGAAATTAATTTTCATTTTTGGTCATTTATCAATTAATAAATTGTTGAAATAGTCTTCACTATAAATTAATTCATCAATTTTAATTGCTAAATTTTTTAAGTTTAAAATGATGTGAGTGATGTCTTCTTTAACACCTTCGTATGGTTGAAATTCATGCGAATATCCCCCAAATTTAACAGCGAACATTGACGCACCGGGAATTGATGATAAACAAATTCGACGTAAGGCATTTCCTAATGTGTCACCAAAACCAATTTCAAGTGGGGCAATTTTAACAACTGTACGATTTTTGTCTTCGCTATTAATTGATGGCACATCAAGTTGGTATTTTAAAAATTTACGCATGTTATTTCTCCTTTTGCAATAATCAAAACCAAATTACTATCTTGGTTTTTTAGGTGGACGACACCCATTATGTGGAATTGGAGTAACATCTTTAATTTTTGTTACTTCTAAACCTGCTGCTTGTAGGCTACGAATTGCTGTATCACGACTTGCACCTGTTCCATTAACATGAACTTCAACAGATTTTAATCCCATATCAATCACAGCTTTTGCTGCTGCTTCAGCAGCAATACCTGCTGAATATGGAGTTTTTTTCTTTGTTCCTTTATAACCGATTGAACCAGATGATGCTCAAGATAAAACGCTTCCTTGTTCATCAGCCAAAGTAATAATCGTATTATTTTTAGTTGCATGAATATATGCAATTCCATTAGTAAAACTAAGTTTTTTCTTCTTTGCCATAGTTTGATTATTCCTTTCTTATTATCTAGTTTCAATCTTTTTATTAGCAACTGTTTTACGTGGTCCTTTACGTGTACGAGCGTTTGTTTTTGTTCTTTGTCCACGTACTGGCAAGCCACGACGATGACGGATTCCACGATATGAACCAATTTCCATTAAACGTTTAATGTCCATAGCTACAGTTCTTCGTAAATCCCCTTCTAATTGTAATTTTTCGCCATTTGCTTTAACAAAGTTTAAAGCTACACGACGAATTTCAGCAATTTGTTCATCAGCCAAATCATTTACACGAATATTTTCGTCTATATTAGCTAATTTTAAGATTTTTTGAGATGTAGATTTTCCAATACCAAAAATGTATGTTAATGAAATTACAACTCTTTTATCATTAGGAATATCTACCCCTAAAATACGTGCCATATTGTTTATGTTCCTTTCTTTACTATATATTAACCTTGACGTTGTTTGTGTTTTGGATTAGCACAAATAACACGCACAACACCTGATCGTTTTACGATTTTGCAATCTTTGCAAATTGCTTTAACTGAAGCTCTAACTTTCATTATAGTTTTCCTTTCATTTAAGTTTAGCTATCACGATGACGATACGTAATTCTTCCACGTGTTAGGTCATATGGACTTAACTCAACATCAACAGTATCACCTGGTAAAATGTTAATTTTATTAACACGCATTTTACCTGATACGTGGCTCATAATCGTAATGCCATTTTCTAATTGAACTCTAAAATTCCCGCCTTGTAAAATTTCAACAATTTTACCAAGCATTTTTAATTTTTCTGTATCTGCCATTTTTATTCCTTGTTTAAAATATATCCCTTAAGCTGTTAAAACTTCACAACCATCTTTTGTAATTAGAATCATGTGTTCTCAATGACAAGTCATTTGATGATTTTTAGATTTCACAGATCATTGATCATTTGGATCAATATAATAAGCATTTGATCCACTTAGAATCATTGGTTCAATACAAATTACCATATTCTCTTCTAATGTAACATTACGATACAATAAAGATCGATAATTAGGAATCAATGGATCTTCATGAATTTCATTACCACAACCGTGGCCAGCAAAATCACGAAGAATAAAATAACCGTTTTTTTCAATAAACTTTTGAATTACATTTGAAATTGCATGTGTTGTTACTTTTGGTTTAATAATTGCAACGGCTTCGTCGATTGATTTTTTACAAATCTCTGACATTTTTAGTGCTTCAACATTTGAGTTGTTAATAATAATGGTAAATGCCGCATCACAATAATGATTATCGTATTTAACACCAACATCAAATGTTACCTTATCACCATCTTTTAAGATGTAATCGGTTGGGACTCCATGAATAACGCACTCATTCACTGAAATACAAATATGACCTTTAAAACCTAAATAGTTGTGAAAAGCAGCAATTCCACCATTTGCTTCAATAACTTCTTTAGCTAATAAGTCTAATTCTTTTAATGAAACGCCTGCTTTGACTTGTTCATAAATTGCTTCACGAGCAATTTTTCAAATTCGTACAGCTTCTTTAATAGCAGTAATATCTTTTTCTGTTTTAACAATAACCATGGTTTTAACTTCATCTACTTTTTCTACTTGTTTTGTTTTAAATAATTATTGATGTCTTCATAAACATCTTTAATAGGTTGATTAGCATTGATTTTAATAAAACGTGGATTAGTTTTATAATGCTTAATCAAAGGTAGGGTTAATTTATCATATTCATCTAATCGAATACTTACAGCATCTTCATGATCATCAGCACGTTGATAAAGAGTAGCTTGATCATTATCACATACACCATCAACCTGTGGTTTTTTAAAATGAATATTATAAATTCCTGCACATTTTGGACACATTCAACGTCCAGTTAAACGTTTCATTAATTCTTGATGATTAATATCTAGATAAAAAATATAATCTAAATCACAATATTGTTCTAAAGCTAAAGCTTGATTAATTGTGCGTGGATAACCATCTAAAATAAATGATTGTTGATTTTCAATTAGTTCATCAATTGCTGATTTAGCAACTTGATTCGTGATTTCATCTGGTACTAATTTACCACCAGAAACATTAATCTCTTTAATTTTACGTGCTAATTCACTATCCTCTTTTAAAATTGCACGAAATAAATTACCTGTGGAAACGTGTTTTAATGCATTATTTTTAGTTAATAATTCACTAACACTTCCTTTACCACTCCCTGGGGGGCCAATTAAAAGGATTTTCATAAAATACCTCTATCAAATTTGTGACTTACTACTCTTGTCACTTTCAACACTTATTGTAATGGCTGTTTCTAATTCTTTTCTTTGGTAAGCGTATGATGTTGAAGTTGATGTCGATTTAATTGCATTTCATAATTCAAGCGTTGCTGTAACCATAATAATAATTGAAGTTCCTCCAAAAATTGTTGATGGTTGAATTACAGGAATTCCATGATTAATTGTTTTAGCTACTAAAGCAACTAAGTGAGGCAAGCATGCTAGAAAAGCAAGGATTGGTGCACCAATTCAATTCACACGATAAATTACTTTTGTAATATGTTTTTCAGTATCCATTCCAACTTGAACCCCTGGAATAAAACGACCAGCTTTTTTAATGTCTTCAGCCATTTTTGGTGGATTAAGTTGTACATATGAAAAGAAGAATGTAAATAATAAAATTAAAACTACATAAATTGCTAAACCAGTTCAAGAATCAACAATAAAATAATTATGAATCACATAATATCCCATACTTTGTTTATCTAAAAACTCAGCAACCTGTGCGGGAATCGCTAAAACAGATGATGCAAAGATCACTGGCATTACTCCCGCTGTCATAATTTTAATAGGAAGAAATGGTAGTTTCTCATGATCTAAAATTAGAGCTTGACCAGTTTGTTGAATTGGAATTTTTCTTGTTGAGTTATTAACAAAAACAACCCCAATCAAAATCATGATATAAAATAAAATGTATAAAATGAAACCGATGATTTGTGAAACTTTACTGCTTGTTAAACTACCTAGATTTGAAAAAATAGCAATAAAGTGATTAAATAATGAAGCAACAATTCCTGTAAGAATTAATAATGTAATTCCATTACCAACACCTTTTTTTGAAATTAGATCAGCTAAAAATAACGAAATGTAAGTACCACCAACCATTAAAAAAATGTATGTTACATAAAATAATGGTGAACCAATGGCAAACGGTGCGTTTGGAACAATAGAAATAAATCCATTTGCTCTTGTCATCAAATTAATAATAATGACAGCTTGCATTACTGCAAGTGGTAAGGTAATAATTCTTGTAATTACTTCAATTTTTTTACGACCACGTTCACCAGATTTAGATAATTTGGCGAGCGGTGGCACAAGCTCACTTGATAAAAGTTGCATAATAATTTGAGCGGTAATGTAAGGACCTATCCCAATTGCAAAAAGCGAGAATTGTGATAGACCTCCACCACCCAATAGGTTAATAATTGAAAAGAATGAACCTTGATTACCAAAATTACCATTTAATTTAATATATGGCATTGGGATAACAGATCCAATTCTAAACAAGATTAATATACTTAAAGTTACAATTAATGCAACTAAAACTTTTTTATTTTTAAAGATCATTAACAATTGTCTAAAAGCATTTTTTTTCTTCTGTTTGTTAGTCATTGTTAATCCCCTTATTTTGGTTTAGTAATAAATTATATATTATAAACTTCTATTACTCTAAAATTTGTGCTTTTGCTTTTGAATTGCTAATTGATTCCAATGCACCTTTGCTAAATTTGTGAGCACTTACTACTGTGCCACTTGGTAAAACTGCATTACCTATAACTTTGATTGGTAAATCTTCATTTTTAGCAATTTTGTTTGCATACATAAATTCAGCTGTTAATTCTTTTGTTTCATATTTTACTAATGAAATTAAAGTTACAACGTTGTATTTATTTGCAAAACGATCGTTGTTAAAACCAACTTTTGGCACACGACGATAAAGAGGTGTTTGCCCCCCTTCAAAAGCTAAACGTACCATTCCTGATTTACGTGCTTTTTGTCCATCTTGTCCACGTCCAGAAGTTTTTCCTAAACCAGAACCATGACCACGACCTACACGTTTTTCTTTGTGGTTTCTTGAACCTTTTTTATATTCTAAATTATGTAATTGCATGACAAACTCCTAATCACTATAATTCTTTTAAACTTTTGTCACGTAAACGTGCAATTTCTTGTGGTGTTAATTGTTGTAATAACCCATTAATTGTGGCACGAATAACATTCATTGGAGCATTAGCACCACGCGATTTTGTATAAATATCAGTAAATCCAGCCAATTCAACCACAGCACGTACAGGTCCACCAGCAATAATTCCAGTACCTTCAGGAGCAGGTAATAACATTACTTTAGCAGCTCCATGGCGACCATTTACATCGTGGTAAATTGAACCTTTTTTTGTTTGCTTAACTTTAATTAAATTATTGTTTGCGTTTTTAATCGCTTTTTTAATTGCATCTGGAACTTCGATTGATTTACCCATACCAAAACCTACAGTTCCATTTTTATCACCAATAACAACTAAAGCACTAAAACGCATCATACGTCCACCTTTTGTTGTTTTTGAAATTCGTTTAATTTTTACTACACGTTCTTCAAAATTAGATGTTGTTGTTTCACGTTTAAATGTTTTTGCTTTTGGTTGTGTATTTTCTTTTTTGTTAACTACTGGCGCAGTTACTGGTTGTTGTTTTTCAACTTTTTCACTATCTACAATAGTTTCTTTTTTAACATTGTTTTCCATATTATAACTGCTCCTTTTTAAAATTCTAATCCAGCTTCACGTGCTGCGTCTGCTAGTGCTTTAATACGCCCATGGTATTTAGCACCATTTTTATTAAAAATAACTTGTTTAAAGCCTTGTGCTAAAGCTTTTTTAGCAATATCAGCACCTACTAAACGTGCATTATCTTTATTACCATTTTGTAAATCTAATTGTACAGATGATGATGAAGCTAAAGTAATATTTTTGTTATAGCAAATTAATTGTGCTCAAATGTGTGCATTTGTTTTTGTAATAACTAAAACAGGTTTGTTTGCAGCTAATTGAAGGTTACGAATTTTAACATGAAGACGTTTAGCACGAAGTGCACGTTGTTTAGCACGACTAAAATTAATTCTTTTCATACTTTATGAATGACCTTTCTATTTTTTCTTATCTGCAGTTTTACCTGCTTTACGCACAATTCTTTCGCCCTTGTACATCACACCTTTACCTTTGTAAGGTTCAGGTTTACGATAAGCACGTACTACTGCTGCAAAAGCACCAACAGCAGCTTTATCTGATCCACTAATACTAATTTCTGTTGCAGATGGTGTTTCAATTTTTAAACCTGTTGGAATTTGAATTAATAAAGGGTGAGAAAAACCTAAACCTAAATTAAGTTTTGATCCTTCAACTTTCGCTCTAAAACCTACCCCTTTAACTTCTAATTCTTTTTTTCAACCAGTAGTTACACCAACTAAAGCATTAGCAATATTTGCATTTACTGTTCCATGGAACATTTTTGTTTGTTTTTCATCGTTAGCACGACTAACTTTAATAGTATTATCAACAACATCTACACTAATTAGATTCACTGGAAAATCAACACTTAATTTTGCAGTTTGACTAACAATATGTACTTTACCAGATTCAACACTAACATTTACATTAGCTGGAATAGTTAATTTACGATTTCCAATTCTTGACATAAATATTCTTATCAAACGTAAGCGATTACTTCCCCGCCTACATTTTCCTTTCTTGCTTGTTTATCTGACATAACACCTTTTGAAGTTGTAATGATAGCAATTCCTAAACCATTTAATACTTTTGGTAAATTTAAGTGTGTTGAGTAAATTCTTAATCCTGGTTTTGAAATTTGTTTAAAACCATTGATAGAAGATGTTGTTTGGTTTTTGTATTTTAGTTTAACAACTGTTTCAGATTTGTTGTTTTCAGTTGGACGAATATCATAAGATTTGATATATCCTTCTTTAACCAATAATTCTAAAATCGCTGTTTTAAGCTTTGAAGTTGCAAAACTAACTTCAGCTTTATGGGCCTTACGACCATTATTAATTTTTGTAATTAATTCAGCAATTGGATCTAAATACATATCTATCCTCCTATCAAGATGCTTTCTTAATTCCTGGAATTGCACCAGCGTAAGCTAAATCTCTAAAGCAAAGACGACATACACCAAATTTACGATTAACAGCATGTGGACGACCACATTTTACGCAACGAGTGTATTCACGAACTGCAAATTTTTGATGTTTTTTTTGCTTAGCAATTAATGATTTTTTCGCCATAAATTATTTGTCTCCTCTTACTTTTTGAAATGGAGCACCTAGTCCCACTAGTAATGCTTTAGCTTCTTGGGCTGTTTTTGCAGTTGTAACAAATGTTACATCAAACCCACGCACTGATTTAACATCATCATAAACAACTTGAGGGAAAATAATTTGTTCTTTAATACCTAAAGTGTAATTACCTTGGTCATCAAACGAATTATTTGAAATTCCTTTAAAATCACGTACACGAGGTAAAGCAATATTAAATAAAGTTTCAATAAAAGCTCACATACGATCGCCACGTAATGTAACTTTAGCACCAATACTTTGGCCAGCACGTAATTTAAATGTTGCAATTGATTTTTTAGCTTTTGTTTCAACAGGTCTTTGTCCTGTAATTAAAGTTAATTCTGAAATAGCTGCTTCTAAATGTTTTTTATCAGCAACAGCATTTCCAATTCCTGCGTTAATAACTACTTTTTCAATTTTAGGAATTTGCATTACAGAAGAATAAGCAAATTCTTTTTGCAAATCTTTAGCAACTTTATTTTTATATAAATCTTTTAAGAATGCCATAACTTATCCTTCCTTTTTATTTTTTATTTGCATCAAGTTCTGAACCACTTTTACGTGCTACACGAACTTTTTTGTTATCTTTAAGTAAATATTTAACTTTAGTTGCTTTACCTTTATCTTTTCCTTTAGGATCAACTAATGCTAATTTACATAAACGAATTGGAGCTTCTTTTTCAATAATTCCAGATTGTTCATGCGTTTGATCTTTCTTTTGATGACGTTTAATTTTATTAACGCCTTCAACAAGTGCTGTTTGTTCTTTAGGGTTAACTTGAATAACTACGCCAGATTTATTTTTGTTTTTACCTGAAATAACAACAACTGTATCGCCTTTTTTAATTCTGTTCATTATCTGCTAACCTCCTATAATACTTCAGGAGCAAGAGAAGCAATTTTTGTGTATCCACGATCACGAATTTCTCTTGCTACAGGACCAAAAATACGTGATCCTCTTGGTGTCTTATCTTCTTTAATAAGTACACATGCGTTTTCGTCAAATCTAATTAATAAACCAGATTCACGACGAATTGATTTTTTTGTTCTAACAATTACAGCTTTGGCCATTTGTCCTTTAGCAATTAAACCAGCAGGTGTTGCTTTTTTAACTGAGACAACTACAATATCGCCCACTGATGCATAACGTTTTTTAGAGCCACCAAGCACTTTGATTACTCCAACTTCTTTAGCACCTGTGTTATCTGCAACTTTTAGTCTTGTCATATGTTGAATCATAATCTTCTCCTTAGTTGCACTAACGTGCTCTTTCTAAAATTTTGCTAACTCTTCAATTTTTTGTTGCACTTAATGGACGAGTTTCAGTGATTTCAACAAGGTCACCAACTTTAGCATCATCATTATCATTGTGTGCGTGGTATTTTTTATGACTAATTACAAGTTTTCTATATATTGGGTGTTTGCTTTTAGTTTCAACACTAACAACAACAGTTTTTTGCATTTTATCTGAAACTACTAACCCTTCTAAAACTTTACGACGGCTTCTTTCCATTATTTATTAGCCTCCTTGTTGTTTAATTTTTCTGCTAATTCACGTTCATTTAAAATTGTTAATGCACGTGCAATTGTTTTACGAATCTCTTTGGCTGTATGAAGTTTTTCTGCTTCCCCATTCGCAGCTGCAAAACGAAGTTCTAATAATTTGGCTTTAAGCTCAATAACAATTTTTTCAAGTTCTAAGCTATCTTTTTTACGAAGATCTTGTGCAATACTACTCATTAGTTAGCTTCTCCCTTCTTAACAATTTTTACTTTAATTGGTAACTTATTTCCAGCAGCACGTAAAGCTTCACGCATTAATTCTTCTGAAACATTAGCAATTTCAAACATTACTGTTCCAGCTTTTACAACTGCTACTCATTTTTCTGGACTACCTTTACCAGAACCCATACGTACTTCTAATGGTTTTTTAGTTAATGACATATGTGGAAAAATACGAATTCACATTTTACCAGTTTTTAATAAACGTTTTGAAATTGCAATCCGTGCTGATTCAATTTGACGCGCATCAATTCATGCACCTTCTAGTGCCATTAATCCAAATTCACCAAAATCAACTTGTTTATTTCCTTTAGCTTTACCTTCGTAGCTTACTTTATGAGGCTTACGAAATTTTGTTCTTTTTGGTTGTAACATAATTTTATAATCTCCTATTCGCTAACTGCTTGCTTTGGAGCAGGTTTAGTATTTTTTGATCTTGATGAACGATTAAATGATCCTTTTTTTGGTTTTGAACTACGACTAAATTCTTTATTTGCAGCATGCGCAACACTGTTTACTAATTTATTACCAAATAATTCGCCACGATTAATTCAAACTTTAACACCAATAATTCCATAAGTTGTATGTGCTTCTTGCATTGAATAATCAATATCTGCACGTAATGTATGTAAAGTCATTACACCTTGTGTATATCCTTCTTCACGTGCCATTTCCACGCCACCTAAACGACCTGAAACGTGTGTTTTAATACCTCTAGCACCAGCTTTTAGAACTTTTTTAATTACCATTTTTTGAGCTATTCTAAATGAAACTCTATTTTCAATTGCGTCAGCAATTTCACGTGCCATTAATGAAGCTTGTAATTCTGGAATTTGAACTTCAACTACTTTTAAAGATACTAATTGTTTACGACCAACAATTTTGTTAATTGCTAATTCAATTAATTTCTTTTCTGATGCTTCTGTTCCAATTAATAAACCACTTTGTACAGCATATACATAAACATTTACCCGTTGTTGGTCACGTTCAATTTCTACATGATCAATACCAGCATTTTTATATTTTGTTGATAAATATTTTCTAATCTTATCATCTTCAACTAATCATTTAGCCATTTGTAATTGATCAGTTGGCACTCAACGAGATAGTCATTGTTTGTTGATTCCAAATCTTAGTCCATTTGGATTTACTTTTTGACCCATTTGTAAAATCTCCTTTATCCTATTTTAAATATTGGAATCCACTTGGACCTTTAGTCATGTTGTATTCGCTAAGATCTTTTGGATTACGGTATTTATATGCTTTTTTGCTTACAAGTGCATGTGCTTTATCTTTTCCTTCATAGTAAGCATCATATTCTTTTTTAGAAATTACAGATTGTTTGTTGTATTTTCTTCAAATTGATGAGATTGCACCAATTTCAACTGATTCTAAATCAAATTCACCAACAACTTTTTTAGTTGGGCTAGTTACATAAACTAGTACACGTAAAACTTTATTAACAGGTGTTGTTTT
Organism: Ureaplasma urealyticum serovar 8 str. ATCC 27618; assembly: GCF_000169535.1. Taxonomy (NCBI): domain Bacteria; kingdom Bacillati; phylum Mycoplasmatota; order Mycoplasmoidales; family Mycoplasmoidaceae; genus Ureaplasma; species Ureaplasma urealyticum. The sequence continues at coordinate 265,576 of NZ_AAYN02000002.1, read as the reverse complement.
ATAAAAGATTACATTTTTTTCTAAATCATCAAATAAAACTTGTGCATTCTTAGGTGATGTTGAAATCATAATTGTTTCAGTTGTTTCTTCTTCTTTTTGTGAAGCAGTTTTTTCAACAACTTTTAAAACTTGTTGTTCACGTTTTAAAAGTTCTGGATCAACGTTTTCGTCTTTTTCAACTGGTTTTGTTTCTACTTTGCTTGGTTTAGCAACTTTTTTAGTTTCAACTTTAGCGACTGGTTCAACTACTAATGGTTTTTTTGATTTTTTAGCTTTAATAGCTGCTAATTCTTTTTCACGTTCATTAACATCATCAGATAAAACAATTTCTAAATGTGTTGTACGTTTAAATAATTGATCAGCAGAACCCTTAGCACGTGGTAGTGTTCTTTTCATTGTTGGACCTTGATTAGCTACAATTTTGTAAATATATAGTTTACTTGGATCCATATCTTTAGAGTTATGTTGAACGTTTGAAATTGCTGAGTTAAGTAATTTCAAAACGATTGGAGCAAACTTCTTTGGTGTATTGCTTAAAATTCGAATTGCTTCATGTACTGGCTTGTTTCGAACTAAATCAATTACAAGAGAAGCTTTACGGTGCGAAATATGAATATTTCTTTGAATAACTTTATTTGTCATATCTATAAATTACCTTTCCTTCTAACGTTTAGCTTCTGTATGGTTTTTGAAATTACGTGTTGGTGCAAATTCACCTAATTTATGGCCAATCATATCTTCTGTTACGTAAACTTTTAAGAAAGTTTTACCATTATGAACTTCAAATGTTAATCCAACAAAGTTTGGAAAAATTTGACTTCTTCTAGATCATGTTTTGATTGGTTTTTTAGAAACTGATGCATTAGCTGCTTCAACTTTTTTTAATAAACTAGGATCAGCGTAAGCACCTTTTTTTAAACTTCTAGACATCGCGATTAATCCTTTCTATATTATTTACGACGACGAACAATCATGCTCGTTGATGATTTCTTATTGTTACGAGTTTTAACACCCATGTGACGTTTACCTCAAGGTGTACGAGGTGCATCCATACCAACTGGTGAACGACCTTCACCACCCCCATGGGGGTGATCATTGGGGTTCATTGCAGAACCACGAACTGTTGGACGAACACCTAAATGACGTGATTTACCAGCTTTACCTAAATTTTCAAGAATGTGTTCATCATTTGAAACAGTTCCAATTGTAGCACGACATTCTTTTCTAAACTTACGAACTTCGCCTGAGTTTAATTTAACTAAAATATATTTTTTAGTTTCATCAAAACCAAGAATTTGTGCACTAGCACCAGCACTTCTTGTAATTTGACCACCAGCATTTGGTGATAGTTCAATATTGTGAACTAATGTACCTTCTGGAATGAATTCAAGTGGTAATGAATTACCTAATAAAATATCAATGTTTTCATTTCCTGAAATAATTTTATCGCCCACTTTAATTCCTTTAGGAGCAATAATATAACGTTTTTCTCCATCAGCGTAAACAACTAATGAAATAAATGATGTTCTATTTGGATCATATTCAATTGATTTAATAGTTCCATAAATATTATCTTTATTTCTTTTAAAATCAATAATACGATATTTACGTTTATGACCACCACCATGGTGTCTAATTGTAATTTTCCCTTGGTTGTTTCTACCTGCTTTTTTAGGTAAAGTAACAAGCAATGATTTTTCTGGTTTACTTGTTGTTAAAATCGATTTGTAATCAACAACAACAGTTTGTCTTTTACCACTACTATGGTTTTTAATACGTTTAACTGCCATAATTGCCTCTTTCTAATTTGCTTTTCGACTGTTATTTTTAATTTTGTTCTAAACTACTTTGCGTTTGCTGCTTCAACTTCTTCTTTACTTACAGCTACTTTAACACCTATTGGCATTACTATATAAGCAATTTTTTTTGCTTTTGTATATCCTGGTCTAGCTGTTGAAGTACGAATTTTTGCAGGACCACGGTTTGTAGTACGAATTTTAAGTGGTTTTAAACCAAAAATCGCAATAAACGCTTCACGAATTTGGTATTTATTAGCATTTTTATCAACAATAAAAGTTAATGTTTCATGCTCGCTTTTATTACGAATAGAATAAGTTTTTTCTGTCGTATATGGATGTAAAATAACTCTTGTTAATTCCATGATTATTTACTTACCTTTCTTGCGTAATTTGTAAATGCTTCTTCAGCTACAACAACAACATTTGCATGCATTAAATCACGAACTGAAACTTGGTATCATAATTTTGTTGTAACTTTTTGTAAATTGTTTGTTGATTTTTTAATATTACTAAAATGGTCTGCTATTACTAATAAAACTTTTTGGTTTTCTAAGTTAGCGTTATTAATGAAATTTACCATTTTTTTAGTTGAAGGTGTTTCTAAATCGCTATTTGCTACTAAACCTAACATTTTTCCTTCATTTAATTTAATAGTTAATGCTGATTTGAAAGCTAATAGTCTTACTTTTGCGTTAACTTTTAAATTGTAGTTACGATTTGGTTTTGGACCAAATACCACACCCCCACCTGTTCAATGTGGGTTACGTGTTGAACCTGTACGTGCTTTACCTGTGTGTTTTTGTCTTCATGGTTTTTTACCACCACCACGAACTTCACCCTTTGTTAGGGTTGAATGTGTACCTTGACGTTCAGCTGCATTTTCAGCAAGCACTGAGTCAAACATTGCTTGTTTGTGAGGCACTTCAACAAAAAGATCAGAAGTTACTTCAAGTTCTTTTGCGAAGTTACCATCAATAGATAATAATTTAATTTTTGCCATGACTAACTCCTTATTTGTTTGCTTCACTTGATGATGCTTTATTAGCTAAGTAGTTAACAACTTGTGGATCGCTTACGATATGGCCAACTTTTTTAGCTGATTTTAATAAAACAATTGAACCTTTTGGTCCTGGAATAGCGCCTTTGATTAGGATTAAATTTTCATTTGCTTTAACATCTAATACTAGTAAGTTTTTAGTTGTTACTAATTCATGCCCATAATGGCCAGGTAATTTAGTTCCTTTGAAAACACGTTGAGCTTGACTACCCCCACGTCCTTTAGCAATAGAACCAACATAACGATGTGGATAACCAGCACCATGACCCATTGGACCCATACTAAAATTATGACGTTTAATTGAACCTGTAAATCCGTGTCCTTTAGTATATGCTTGTGCATTAACTAATTGTCCTGGTTCAAATTCACTAACTGTTAATTCAGCGCCAACTTCAGCAACAACGTCTCTAAATTCTTTAATGTGACGTTTTGGATCTGAGTTTGCTTTTTTGAATTGACCTAATAATGGTTTGTTTAATGCTTTTTCTTTTACTGTTTCATAACCAATTTGAATTGCATTGTAGCCGTCTTTTTCATTAGTTTTAACAGCTAAAACCTTATTTGGTTCAACATAGATAACTGTGGCAGCTACAGCTTTACCTGTTTCTGTAAAAACTTGAGTCATGCCAACTTTTGTTCCTAATAATGATTTCATTTTTTACTTGCCTCCTAATGAATTAAATTTTGAAAGTAACTTCAACACCAAATGGAACTGATAAACGTTTTAAAGCTTCCATTGTTTTAGGTTGTGGATTTTCTAAAATAATTAAACGTTTGTGTGTTCTTCTTTCAAATTGTTCACGACTTGATTTATTAACATGTGGTGATCTTAAAATTGTAAAAATTTCTTTTTTAGTTGGTAGAGGAATTGGACCTCTTAATTTAGAACCTGTTGAGTTAGAAATGTTTACAATTGTTTTTACTGTATCATCTAATAATCTATGGTCATAAGATTCTAATCTAATTCTTAATTCTTGATTCATAAAATGTTGTCTCCTTTTGCATCGATATATTATGCGAATCATAAGAATTGTGTATTAATGAGTTACCTGATACGTTTTATTGACAACGTTTCTTGGCGTATCAGCAATCTCAACAATAACAAAACCTTTAAAATTATACACGAAACAAAAGTAAAAAACAAGATAAAAATAAAAAAAATATACTATAACCAACAATTGAATAGTATATTTTTATCTAATTTTATTTCATTACTTTATTAACTAATTGATTAAATGCTTCAGGGTTATTAATTGCTAATTCAGATAGCATTTTTCTATTTAAACCTTGGCCATCTTTAGTAACAACATTAGCTTTTACTAATGCATTCATAAATTGTGAATATGTATATCCTAATTCACGAACTGCAGCATTAATTCTTGAAATTCATAATTTTCTAAAATCACGCTTTTTATTACGACGATCACGATATGCATATTCTGCAGCACGAATTACTGTTTGACGAGCAATTCTATATGAGGTATTACGTGTTCCTCATGAACCTTCAGCTTTTTCTAATCATCTTTTACGACGTTGACGTGTAACACTTCCGCCTTTTACTCTCATTGGTAATTTACTCCTTAAATACTATTTATAACTATTAAATTATTTATATTCTAACTATAAGCATTGAGTATATCTTTTTGTGTCAGATGTGCTCATAATTGCGTCTTTTCTTAAATGACGTTTAGCTTTTGTTGAACGACCTAGAGCTAAATGTGATCTATAAGCGTGTTTACGTTTTAGTTTACCATTTTTTGTAATACTAAAACGTTTTGCAGCGGCTCTTTTTGTTTTTTGTCTAATTTTAGCCATTATAGTTACCTTCCTTATTTTTTAATTGGTTCAATAATTGTTTCATATCGATAATTGCTAACTTTTTTATTAGCTTGAACAACTGTACCATAATCTTTAATTAAGTCGATGAATTTTTCATAAGCTTGTAAAATAAATTCATCTTTTGTACACATACGTCCACGTGCTTCAATCACAAATTTCACGTTGTCTTTATCTTCTAATCAACGTTTAGCATTTTCTGCTCTTACTTTTAAATCATGTTCACCAATCATTGGTTTGATTTTAATTTCTTTTACCTTAATAATTGTTTGATTTTTTCTTGATTCTTTTTGACGACGTTTTTGTTCGTATTTATATTTGCCATAATCTAAAATTTTTGTTACAGGAATATTGCCTTTTTTAGCAATAACAACTAAATCTAAATTCTTTGAAGTAGCTAAATTAAGGGCATCAATACGATTCATTTCACCTAAATTATTACCATGGTCATCAATTACAACCATTGTTCGAAAACGAATTTGATCATTAATTAAAGGTTGATTTTTACGTGCATCATTATTTGATGACATATGGCGTTGATTGTTTGGTGTATTCATTAAACACTCCTAATTAAAAATTAAATGTATAAAGAAAATCATTTATATCTATAACATGAATAAATGATGTAATAATCGAAATATTAAGCATTAACCTATTCCCAAATAAGTAGAAATCAGGTGAGTTTTACACTACTTTCTTTATACAGTATAGAATTATATATTATTTATGGGTAAAAAGCAACTTAATAAGTTAACTAATATAGTTTAGGAATAATAATATTTTTAGATTTATAAAATTCTTCTAATCCTTTATAAATTGATTCAGAAAATGATTTATCTTTTAGTACATCAACTGATTGTCCTAAAAATATCTTAACTAAATTTATTTGATTAGCATCTTTAGCATTTCAATAATTATAAAAAGCTTTTGAAGCTTGGCGTTTATTTAGATCTTTTTCTAAATAAAATGAATTAGATAATTCATATGGATATAGTTCATTTTTTTGATCAACATAAACTAATCCACCTAACATTTTTTGTAATTGTATAAATGATAAATTTTGATATTCGCTTTTTAAAACTCAATCACCTTGTTGTGATTTAGTAGCAACTTCATCTAATTTTTTAGTTCCAGTTTGTGATAAAAGTTTAAATAAAGGATCTTCTTGGATTTTTTCAACAATTGTTTTGTAATCATTTACTTCTTTTAAACCACTTAATTTGATCGCATCAATTAAATACTGATGTCCAGCCTTTGATAATTCAACTAACGCTGTATTATCAACATAGGTATTTTTATTAAAACTTGCTTCAGTGTGTGTTCCTAATTTATAAGCGTCTTTGTTAATATCATTAGTTAATTGTGCGCCTTCTGATGCTTTTAATAAAGCGCCTTTAAAAGCTAAATCTAAACGTTTAACAATAGAAAAAATGATTGTTTTACCATTAGCTAATGTTTTATTATTTTCGCTAATACGTGCTTTATTTGTATTATCATCTAATTCTTGTTCTGTATCAACACCAACAACAACGATTGGTTTACTTGATTCAGCTGCTGCTGTTGTTGCATAATCAATTTGAAGTCCGGCCACTGGTAAAATTAAATCAACATTATTAGAAACTAATTGATTAACAATTGCTTTTGCTTTATCTGATGTTGGTGAAAAATCTCCTGATTGATAATCTGTAGCAAAGACTTGTTCTACATTAATTCATTCTTTTTCTTCATTATTTTCTGTTTGTTTAACTTTTTTGTTTTTTAGTTTTTCATTTGCTCATTGAATACCAAATTTAAAACCTTGAATAAATCTTGTAGTTGATGGTAAATGAATACCAACAAATCCACCTCATGTTAATTTATTATCTTTACCAAAAACATTTTGATTACTATTTAAATAATAAGCTGCAGCAATTCCAGCTAAAAAAGCAGCTTGATCTGCACGATATGTGATTGATGCAATTCGATCTTTACCTGTTTGTAAATCATAAATTTCATCAATTAATATTGCTGAAACTTGTTGATTATCTTTTGGTGAATTAAAGTATTTTGAAATTGGATTCTTATGTCTAAATGAAATTAATCCTAACATACGTGCACCATCTTGAATTTTAGACTCATAGATTGCTTGATATGCATCATCACCATCACTTGATGGGCGACCATAAAAATTGTTTAAAGTTAAGTTTTTAGAATCAGATTTTGTTTTATTTTGACTACATGCAACCAATGCTGTAGGAACCAAAGCTACGCCTAATGTTCCAATAACTGATGCTAAAATAATTTTTTTATTTAATTTAATTTTTCTCATGATTTTCTCCAAACAAATTCTCATTTACACAAATTAAAAAGTTAATTATATATTTATATATACAAAAAAGGCGTAAAAAAGAAACGAAGCAGTAATTATCGTCTTTTTAGTGTAATATTTGGAACATTAAAGAGGTAATAAAAAATGACTTTAAACCAAAGTCATTTTTTATTTTATATTAAACTAGGTTCGTTTTGTTGTTTATAAAATTTATTTAATTGTACATAAATAATAATTGATCCGATTATAGGTATTATTCCTAAGCACCCTAAAATGCCAAAAACAAATGGCAAGACAAAGTTTTCTTGTCTTTTTAAATTTAAACCAACATTGACTGTTGTTGTTACAAATAAAGCAAAACTAGCAATTTCGATTAAAGCAAAAATTACTAAAAAAGCCACTCCAGCATTATACATAGCTCAAGCATTTACAACATTTGTTGTGGCTATATCTTGCGTTAAATATGGTGATCCATAATATGAGTAAACCATATAATAAATGCCAAGATGCACTAAAATAGCGCCAATTATTATAAAAACAACTACTCCTATACTTAAAATTAAATTTGCTAATGCAATATCTAAATCTTTTTTATTAACAATTTTGTTCTGATTCACGATTTATCCTTAATTTTGTCCTAATGTTTTTTTCATTCCATCAATTGAAACTTTTAATGAAGCTGTTAATGCTTTATACGCTTCATCAGATAATTTTTCACTCTTATTAATTTGTTTATTAATTTCTTCTTTCAAAGTACTAAAAGCTTCTTTAAGTACTGGCATTTTTGAAGCTAATTTGTCTAATCAACTTAAATATTCTTTATAAGTTTTTTCAAATTCTTTTTGGGCTTCACTCTTAGTAGAACATGAAGCAGCAACAATTGGAATAGCAACTAATAAACTAGTTGGTAGTGCAATTGTTAAAATTTTTTGTCATTTTTTCATATTTTATTTCCTAAACTATATTTTTTGTGTTTTATACAATAAATTATGTATTTAATTTATTTTGTTGAAAAACTTAAGCTAGCTAAAAGCTCTTCTGTAATTTTGATTGATTTATCATCATATCTAATATCTTCAATTACAAAATCACTATTAGCATCTAATCCATTTAATGTGAATTGATAGCTTCCAATAGGTTTTGATTTTTCATTGAAATTAAATTCTTTGATTGTATTTGTTGCTTTATTTTTAACAAAGAAGCTAAATTTTATTGCTTTGTCTTTTTTATTAATTAATTTGTTAGCACCAGCAATAATTGAATTACCATTTAATTTTAAGCTTAATGTTATATTGGCACTGCTACTATTTTGTTTTGTAATACTAATAGATTTTAATTCTTGATTACCAAAAACTTTTTTAGTGATATCGATGATTTTTTCCACATTTTCAATATGTTTTTCACCAACAGTAATTGTGAATGATTTAAATAAGGAATTGTTTGCAGTGATTTCTATTTTTTCACTAATTACAGGTACTCTTGGTAATTTAATTTGAATTTCTGAATAATCTTCTTTAACGTAAGGTCTTTGATTTTCTAATATTGCATTTTTAAGATTTGCAACATTTGAGATTTTTGAAGTAAAAGTTACAGATTTTAAAATTTCTTTTGTTGGTTCATTTAAATTTTGAGGGTCTTTAACTTTTAGAACAACATAATATGTTTTATCATCAAGTTTTAAAATTTTTTCTTGTACTTCATATTCAATTTTAGGTTTAGTTTTTGTAGTAAATACTTGATTATTACTTAAAATAACTTCTTTATTTGTTTGATATAAAATTTTGTCAATTTTATATGTTTGACCGTCTTGTAAATTATTTAGTTTTAAAACTAATTTTTGATTTTCAATTGTTGCAGATAAATTATTTGCTTCAACAACTTCATTAGTGTTTTGAATATTTTTTAAAATAACTTTAAAATTATCTAATGATTTAAAACTATCATTATTATCAAAAATTAATTTAGCTTCATTAAAACCTGTTTCAACACTTGATAAACTTAATTTATATTCTTCTATAGTTGATTGTTTATCTGGTTTTGGATTAGATTTCTTTTCGTCTTTACAACTTGTTAATGCTAATGTTGATAATCCACCAATTAATAATACTGGCGTTGTCATTAATAATCATTTTTTATGATTTTTCTTCATATTTTAACTTTCTTTTATACATTTAATAAATAAGAACTTTAATATTTAATTTGTTATCTTTATTTTAGATAATAATATGCATTTTCATTATATATATATATATAATATGTCAAGCGTAAAATAAAAAAATAAGCCAAAAATACTTTTTTAAAAGTATTAAAGCTCATTTTTGTTTTTTTAATGTTCTTCTTCTGGTGCAAATCTTGTTGCGATTTCAGCTGCTAAATATTGCATTTCATTCGCAACTAACTCTCTTTGCACTTTATCTTTTGTTGTTCTTACAATTACTTGTTTTTGTTGTAATAATTGTACATGACGTTCAAATTTAGCAAATTCTTTTTGATTTTTATATAAATGTCAATTATTAATTACATCTAAAACATTTTGATCAACGTTTGTTAAGTTTGAATGTTCTGATAAATTAATACCACGTTTTTTATTTCAAGCATAATTAATTAGATAAATAAATAATCCAAGTAATAATGTGCATACAAACATTGGTAATGCAATTGAAATGAATACATAATAAGCTTCTTGACCAGGGTATAATTCTGGAGCAGCTGGTAAGTAAGTTGCAACAACTGCAAATGTATTAACACCCATCGCTAATAAAGCTAAACTAATTTGTAATCAAGGTCATTTAACTCTAAATTCACGACGTAATCAATTAGCTTTAAACACATATCTTAAATATCCAATTAAGAAAATGTTGTATCCAATGTAGTACATTGAAATTTGTGAAACAACGTTTGAAATAAATGAAATATTAGTAATTGATGCTGGTGTTCCAGATGCTACGGCATTAATACCAATATAATCTTTAATTTTTTCATAAATTGCATTTACTTCACTATTAGCATGTTTATTAAAATCAAAATGTAAAACATTAGCTTGTGCTCCAGGAGCATGACTATGTTCGTAAATTGAACGTGCCATTAATTTAATTTCATCTAAATTTTGATTAGATAATAAAGCCATTGGTTCTTTTTGGTTTTGATCAATACGAATTTCGTTTGCTAACACGTCACTAATTGTTTGACCTTTGTATTGCATTAATGAATTATAACCAAACATATAAATTGCAAAAATGCACATTAGTAATGCAATTCATAAAATTGCTACTGTTAACGCTGACCCATTCTTTAAACGATATGTAACCCATACTGGGAAGTGAGCTTTACGCATTGCATAATTTAATCCGGTTGAAAGGTTTGACATTCAAACAGCAACTTCAACAAATACACCTATTCCAATAAAGAAAGTAATAGCTTGTAATCCTTGCATAGCCATTTTATTTGTTTCTACATTCATAACAGAAATAAATAAAGATGGATTTTTTAAAGGATCATTAACTTCTGATGTTAGTGTTAATAAATCAGAACGTGCTAAGTCACTACCTGTATTAATTGGATGGCCATACACAAATTGATACATAACTTGGTTAGCAGCAGCTGTACCATATTGAGTTTCAACCACTGAGTATGCATGTGCTAGTGTTTTATAATGAGCAACTGTTCCATCTGGTAGTTTAACATCAATTCCACTAACAGATAAGTTAAACATAATTGTTTGTACTAATCCACCATTGAATGATAATGTTGATGTTGGTACAGTCATTGAAATCATAACTGATCCAATAATAATGCAAAATAAAGCAGAAATTACAACAAACATCATGGCTTGTGGATATTTCTTAGATGGATTATCCATTCGATTAGCAGCAATAGCTGAAACTTCTACACCATGTAAGCTAAAACTAAATGCCATGAAAGATGCCATAACAACTGATGACATGAAAGTTTTATTTAATTCATAAGAAGTACCAGTTACACTTGGATCTAAATGTGGTTCTTTTTGGAAGTGTTTTCCAATAAAGTATAATGGATCTGGCATTGTTGCCACTGTATAAATTTGGAATCCTAAGATAATAAAGAATGGTAGTAAAATACCAATAATTAAGGCAACTTGTCCAAATTGGTGAGTTCGTTTTTGACCTAATAAACTCATAAAGATTAGACCTGCAACAACAACAATACCAATTCCATATAATGCCCCATTGTTAAAGTTTTTTGAGAAGTTAACTGATGTGGCTTGGTTTAAAGTTGTTCCCAACTTAAGTGTATTAAAATAATTATATCCATCAGCACCTGCGAAAGCAAATGAGAAGGATGAAAGGACGAATAAGATCATGGCCACAAATCCAAATGTGACTTGGAATTGTAATCAGGTTACAATAAACCCGTTTCGTGGACCTAATAAATTTCGCACCCAGGTAAATATTCCCCCCTCGGTCCAACCTTTAATTGTTGCCATTTCAGCGGCTGCAATCCCAATTGGAATGAATCAACACATAGCTGTAATAAAAGCAAAGATAATTGCAATTCAACCAGCTGTTGAAAGTGATGGGAATGTATAAAAAGCAATAATTGCTGAAGCTGTTAGTAAAACAAAACCCATTAAAGAAACTTTTTTGTTTTTTTCTAGTTTCTTTTTGATTTTTACTTCTTTTATTTTATTATTTATCAATTTTTTATCACCCTCTTATTCTAAAAATATTTGAAACTAATTTTATTTTTGATAAATCGCTTACGACCAATCAAAAATTTGCTCATAAATTCATTACTATATATAAAACCTAATTTCTAATTTAGATTATATAATAAATGCTAGTATTTCCTATGCTTTTTTAGCATAAAAACGTCGATTTTTAACATTTTTATTTTTTATTTTCACAAAAATTTATTCTGCATCATTTTGGTACATAATTTTGTTATAAATTCGACGATTTGTTTGTTCATTTAAATTTAAATAGCTAAACGTTGTTTGAATGTTTGCATGTCCCATTTGTAACATTACAGTTTTGGGATTTGCCCCTTTAATTAACATAAAAGTAGCAAAGCTACGACGTAATGAATGGGGAGTAAAATTCTTACCAATAATTTTTTTAATATATAAACGTAATGTTTTAGTTGTTTCAAATCCTTTTAGATTCTCATAAAACTTTTGTAATTGTTCAAAAGTTTGTTTTACAAAGAAAATTTGTCGTTTTTTATTTCCTTTACCTAGCACATACAAACGATTATTAACAGGTTCTAAAAAAAATAATTCATGAGCTCTAATTCCTGTTTCAAACAAAAATCTAATAATGGTTTTATATTTTTTAATTTCTAATGAATCATCATCTAAGATATCAGTTTTTTTATATAAATTATTTTTACTAATTACATCAAAATATTTCATTTCAATTTGTGGTAATTTTAATAATTTTAAATTTTGTAAATATCGTTTTAGTTTTTTAAATTCAAAAAAACTTAATAAAACGTTTTTGTGTAAATGAATTGTTCGTGGTTTAAAGTTACTATTAATAATTTTATTTCGTATTTTAATTCACGAATCTAAAACAGGTTCATAATGTTTTAATACCGATTCATAAGTACGAATTGTGTTAAGACTTAAATTTCTTTTTTTAGTATATCTAATAAAATCTTTCATATTATCTACTTTTCCTTTTTATGATTTCTTATTTTTTTATCTTCTAAAGTATGAAAAAAAATAAACAAGCATCTTTGAAGCGATCAACTTGTTTATTTTTTATTTTTTTTTAATAATAAAGATTTTTAATAGTTATTTCATCACGAAATTTTTGGCCGCTGGTTCTTTATTTAAGCCAGGCATACGATAAATAGTTGTTGTAATAGCAATGATTAATTTTGCAGCATAATTAATTTCAAAGCGTTCAATATGAATTTTAAAGTTCTTAGGATTATTTAATAATTTTGCATCATCAGAAATTGAATATGGTGTTTTAGCAATGCATAAATAAAAATCTAAATGTTCATAACGATTCAATTGTTCTTTAGCTTCATAACTTAATTCATATCCATCAGCACCATAAACATTTTCACATATTTTTTTTAATTTATATGATAAATGATCTTTAATATCATAAATTAATTTTAATTGATGATCATTAACTTGATTAGTTAAAGCAACTGTTTTTTTAGTTATCTCTTCACTTTTTTTTGAACCATAACTATAAGCATAAGAACGTGCGTGTTCAATTTGATTCTCATCTAATAATTTTTCTAAAGCTAATAAGTCTTCTTCGCTATCAGTATTAGTATTAACATTAATATAAACAATGAAAGGAACATTATATTTTTTAATGTGATTAATATGACATAAAACATTGGCAAAACCTTGCTTAATGTAGTCTTTTTCGTTTGTTTGAGCATGATAAGCGATTGATTTTAGACTAATAACTAAACCAATTAAATCTGGTTTTAAATCTAAACTAGCCATTTTAATGTTCATAAACTTTTCAAGGCCTAAATCGCTTCCAAAACCACATTCAGTAACAACATAATCACCTAAGGCTAAAGCGTTTTTGGTAGCAATTATACTATTGCAACCATGAGCAATATTCGCAAATGGTCCACCATGCACAAAAACTGGATTATCCTCGTTTGTTCGTACTAGATTAGCATATAATGCATCATCTAAAATTGTCATAATAGCTTTTGTTAATTCTAAGTCACAAATTCTAATAGGTTGATTAACAATATTGTAAGCAATAATTGTTTCAGCAAGTTTATTCTCAAAATCTTTATGATCTTTTGCTAAGCAAAATAAAGCCATTAAATCACTTGCAGCAGTTATATTAAAACCTGTTCTAGTTTGATAATGATTAAGGTTGTATTCAATATTACGCAAAGAACGATCATTAACATCTAAACATCTTTTAATTAAAATTTTTTGAGGATCAATCTGCATTGAAGATTTATTATGAATTTCATTTTCAATTACAGCAACAATTAAATTATTAGCTGCTGTAATGGCGTGAAAATCGCCACTAAAATGTAAATTAATTTTATCAAAAGGCTTTAAAAATGATAATCCACCACCAGATCCTGTTCCCTTCATACCAAACACTGGTCCCATTGATGGTTCACGTAACGCCCCAATAGCTTTATATCCATGTTTATTTAAAGCATCAACTAAACCAATAGTTGTCGTTGTTTTGCCCTCGCCAGCAGGATTGGGATTCATTGCAGTAATAACAATTAATTTTGGATCATTTTTATTTGTTTTTTTAATTGATTTAACTTTAGCAATTTCATTACCATAAAGTTCATAATCATCAATTAATAGTCCTTTTTTATTAATAACTTCTTCAATAATTTTTGGCATATAATGCACCTCCTTATTTTTTAATACTATATTTACGTTTTAAAATAGTATACATTAAGTAAAAAATTAAGCCTAAAATAATACTTAAAACTAAGAAGATAACTAATCCACGACGATTGGCTTGTTTTTTTAATTGAATTATTTCTTCACCACTAATAATTTCATTAACATAATAACTTTGAATACGATTGACACGATGGTGAGCATTAAATATTAATCATAAATGAATAATAAATGTTAAACCTAAAATAACGCCCAAGCCAATAATTGCTCATAAAGGGTTTTTATTAATGCTAGCTTTTTGTGTAAATTGTTCACTAACAATTGCTGGGATTTTAACAATTAAATCGCCAAAACGACTCCCTATTGCTGCGTTATAGTATAAATTCATAAAATAACTAACAACAAAAACGCCGAGAATCATAAATAGACTTGTTAAATAAAGGTATGAAGCAATTCAATTAACATTAATGTGCATTACAACTAGTTTACGATAAATCCCGACAATAAAATTTGTTGCTTTTGTTCGATCAAAATTATTTTGTTGGTAATGCATTTCTTTTTTGAAATTCGCAAAATTACTACAAGATAAAGCTAAAAAGAAAATCATTAAAACACAATAAACACTAACTGGTAAAAAAATCCATGGATTAAAATGATTAACAACAACTTCATAGACTAAATAAAAAAGTAGTCCCATACCTATTGCTAATAGCATTGTTCAGACAATAATTTTATTACGAATCGCATGAATTTCTTTTAAATAAAAATCAGGCGTGTTTTTTTGGTTAACTTTTTGTTCTAGTTGACTAAAAGTTAAATTATTTTCATATTGATTTTGATCAGCAATATCTTCATTATGATAAATAAACTCTGAAATATTTTGTGGAATGAATGATCTGGTTTTTTGAATAAATCCATTTCGTTTTTGACTTACAGATAAGTGTGGGTTATTTAAATCTTCTTGAATTAAATTTTGGTTTATTAATTCTTTTTTTGGTTCATAAATAATGCTATTTTTTTGATCAACTTCAACATCGCGCAGTTTTAAATTTGCATAATTTTGAGTTGGAGCAATTGTAATCAATTGATCTCCATCATCAAAATTTAAAGTTGGTTTTAATTTAGCACAATCATCTTGTTTTTTAATTAAAGTATATTGAGGATCATTGCTAGGATAAAAATTAGCATTATATTCTTTAGTTTCTAACAAACGAGCGTGTTCAATATCAGCACGAATTTTATTTTGATCAATTGTTTTATCATTATTATTTTTAATGGTATTTTTATCATCATTTTCATTAAAAACTTGTGTGTTTATTCGTGGCATTAACTCACCCCCATTTAAATTAAGAAAGAAATATTATTTCATCTTCTATAAATTATAAATAAAAAAGAAGTTAATTAAAAAACTAACTTCTCAATTAAATTTATTAATAAAACTATTTATTTACTTTTTGTGCATTCACGAGATTTAGATTGTCATGTGCAATCACTTTCGTGTTCCATAAAGACAGAAACTAATTTTGATGCTAAATCAGCTTTTTTACAACCACTTGCTTTTTGTTCTCAAACTTGATCAAAGCCTTCGTATGATGCCATTTCATCTTCTGAAGGGATAAGGAAATCAAATTTATATGCATCTTCGCCATGGTTGATGTAGTCAATATGACCTAATTGTTCACGTGCTGATAAACGAGGTTTACTTATATAAATAATTAAACAAGTGAAAGCAAATGCTCAAACAATAGCTAATGCTACTGCTCCTAATTGCAATCCAAATAGAAGACCATAAACTGGATTACCACTACTATCTAATCCAACAGCATTATATTTAATACCATTAGCAACTGTATCAGTAGCAAAAGCTCCTATTAATAATGAACCTACAACTCCACCCATTCCATGAACTGGTAAAACTTCTAGTGAATCATCGAAATGGAAATGATGTAATAATTTTGCGATTGAATAGCAAACTAACACACCCATAATAGCAATTGGCACAGATGCTCAGATTGGTACAAAACCTGCCGTTGGAGTAATTGTTGCTAATCCAGCAATTGCCCCTGTTACTAAACCAACAGTTGTTGGCTTGTGATTTTTATTAACAATTGTTTCTAACGTAATTCAACCTACCATTCCAATTGCTAAAGCAATAATGGTATTTAATCATGATGAAATGGCTTGTGAAATGTGGTTCGAACTATCTTTAACAAAACCTGCACCACCAACATTAAATCCAAATCAACCAAAGAATAGTAATGTTGCGCCTAATACAACCATTGGTAAATTGTTAGCACGATTTTTATCTGTAACTAACATTGTTCGTTTTCCCAACATAAATGAAGCAGCTAGTGCTCCAAAACCAGCAGTTGTATGAATTACAATACCGCCAGCATAGTCAATTACCCCAGCAGCTGCTAAGAATCCTTGACCTCAAATTCAATGTGCAAAAGGAATGTAAATTAAGTATTGTCATAGTACTAAAAATACTAAATAATTTTTAAATTTCATTCGATCTGCGAACGCACCAACCATTAAAGGTGGTGTAATAATTGCAAACGCTAATTGGTAAGCAAAGAATAAAATTAATGGTACCCCATTTGTGAAGTTTGCAAATACTAAAACTGCGCCTCCACTTCAACCATCTGCAAATAATAAGTTTCTAAATGCAAAATAAGTTGAAATATCACCAATTATTCCTTTACCAACAGAAGGCCCAAAAGCAAGTGAGAACCCTCCGAAAATTCAAATCAGTGTTGTAATTCCCAACGAAGCGACGCATTGATTAATAATTGTTAGCGTTGATTTACGTCTTACTAAACCACCATAAAATAATGCTAATCCTGGTGTCATTAATAAAACAAAAGCGATTGCTAAAGCTACTAGTAGTGTATTAGTAGGATTAAAACCAATTGCGTCAAGTGTTGATTGACTTGCGTCTGCAGGCACTCATGTTAATTCATGAGTTGAAAAATAAATATCTTTATTTAAACCTCAAGTTGACACAATTTTCACCTCGTGTTTTCTTTTTATTATTTATAAATATAATTTCGCATACAAATTCATCATACAAAAGTATATCTCTACTATTATATTACGTTAATACATAAAATCTTCATTTTTTGTATTAATTGAATAAAAAACTAAAGTGTTTTTGGCTTTAGTTTTTTTAAATAATTAATGACTACTTGTTGATTCACTAGCTTGCAGATTTGCTTTTTTAACTAATGGATGTTTAACGCCAGTTGATGAATGTCATGAACTATCAGCTAATTCGTATTGTTCCATTTCCTTTTCAGATGGAATTTCAATATCAAATGCATATGCGTCTTCGCCATGGTTGATGTAGTCAATATGACCTAATTGTTGACGAGCTGATAATCTTGGACGTGTAATGTATACTAATAAAATAGTAAACACAAATGCATAAACAGCAGCTAACAACATAGCACCTAATTGGACACCGAATAAAATACCTGTTGTTTCTGGTCCAATTGCTTCATACATAATTGAAGGGTTTACAGATTTAGATGCAAATGCTCCAATTAATAATGAACCTGTAACACCACCCATTCCATGGACACCTCATACTTCTAAAGTATCGTCAATCTTATGGAAATGATGTAGTGTCTTAGCACTAGCGTAGCAAACTAATACTGCAGCAACTCCAATTGGAACAGAAGCTCAAATTGGAACATAACCTGCTGCTGGAGTAATTGTTGCTAATCCAGCAATTGCCCCCGTTACTAAACCAACACCTGTGGGTTTATGATTTTTATTAAAGATTGTTTCAAGAATTGCTCAACCAATCATTCCAATTGCTAAAGCAATAATTGTACTAATTCAAGCGCTTGTTGCAAGTGATCAAACAGCAGCATTTCCACCACTTACAAATCCTGATCCACCAACATTGAATCCAAATCAACCAAAGAACAATAATGTTGCTCCAAGAATTGTCATTGGAATGTTGTTTGGACGACTCTTATCATTTTTAAGTAACACACGTTTACCTAATACTAATGAAGCAGCTAATGCCCCAAAACCAGCAGATGTATGAATTACAATACCACCAGCAAAGTCAATTACCCCAGCAGCTGCTAAGAATCCTTGACCTCAAATTCAATGTGCAAAAGGAATGTAAATTAGATATTGTCATAGTACTAAGAATACTAGATAATTTTTAAATTTCATTCGATCTGCGAACGCACCAACCATTAAAGGTGGTGTAATAATTGCAAACGCTAATTGGTAAGCAAAGAATAAAATTAATGGTACCCCATTTGTAAAGTTTGCAAAAACAATTCCTGCATCTCCACTTCAACCATCTGCAAATAATAAGTTTCTAAATGCAAAATAAGTTGAAATGTCACCAATTATTCCTTTACCAACAGAAGGTCCAAAAGCAAGCGAGAACCCTCCAAAAATTCAAATTAGTGTTGTGACCCCAAGTGAAGCTACACATTGATTAATAATAGTTAGTGTAGATTTTCGACGTGTTAGTCCACCATAAAATAATGCTAGACCAGGAGTCATCAATAAGACAAAGGCAATTGCTAATGCAACTAATAAAGTGCTAGTTGGGTTGAAATGTGCTAATGCTAATGTGTTAGCATCAGCTGTTGCTGGCACTCATGTTAACTCATGCTTTGAGAAATAAATATTTGGATCTATTCCTCAAGATGTAGTTGTAATCGTTGACACAATTTTCACCTCTTATTTATTTTTTTATACTTCAAATACAAAATAATGATTTTTAAGTACATATTACTATTATAGTACTAAAAAAATAAAAGACAACTATAAGTTAATCATAAAAATTGTTTTTTTAATAAACTATAGTTGTTCGTTTTGATTTTTATTCAAATATTATAGGCTTTTATCAATTATTATTGGTGTACTTATTTTTTATTTTGATTCCGTGTTTTAATTTCTAAAACGTCATTAGGTAATTTTTTCATTATTTTTAAATAATCATCATATCGTCAATTAACAATTTGATCATCATTAACTGCTTTTTTAATAGCACAATGTGGTTCATCAATATGTAAGCAGTTTGAAAATTTACAAAAACGAGCATAGTTTGCAAAATCACTAAATGCGTTTGCCATTTCATTTTTAGTTAAATTAACTTCTAAATTACCAAACCCAGGAGTATCAACTAAAAAACCATTAGCAAAACTAATTAATTTAGTGCTTGTTGTTGTGTGTTTTCCACGATTTAAAAATTGTGATATTTCTTGTGTACGTTGTTTAATGCTTGGATCTAATTTATTAATTAAAGTCGATTTACCTACACCCGAATTACCAGCTAAACATAACGTGTGCTTTTTAATGAATTTTTTCAATAATGAAATGTCATGTTCGTTTGTTAACACAAAAACTTTGTAATTATTTCTTTGATAATCTAGAATTAACTGATCTACTTTTTGTTTTAATGAATCGCTTGCTAAATCATACTTACTTAACCCAATTGCTACATTTTTAACATTTCGTGCTTCATAAAAAGCTAAATATTTATTTAATGTTAATGTATTTAAATCGGGTTGAACAATAGATGCTACCACTAAAACAATATCAACATTAGCCACTTTGGGACGAATTAATTGATTATAACGATCATAAATTTTCACAATCAAATAAACACCATCAACTAATTCAACTTCAATATCATCCCCAACCATTGGTTTTAGTTCATGACTATCGTGTTTAAAAATGCCCTTAGGAATGGCTTTTGTTTCAATTTTTAAGTCATAAATATATACATAAAAATTATTAACAATAACTGAAGTAATTTTGGCACGCATAACTAAATGGCTCCACTTTTTTTAAAAGATAAAATAATAATTAATAAAATAATTAAAATGATTGATAAGCAACCAACGAGAATGATAAATCATTTTTGTAAATATCATTTTCGATCTTTTCCTTTAATTTCATACAAGCCTGCGACATTCTTACGATAAATTCGCAATTTATTCAATGGCTTAATATAGTCTTGATTAAGACTTGATTCAGGATCCATAACATTATTTAAATCATCGATTAAAGTGTAAATATCTTTGTATAAAAGTTTATTGTCCTCTTTTTTTCAAGCAAAACAACGTATTAAAATATTGTCAATTCCTTTTGGAATTGTTTTATTAATTGACGATAATGGTTCAACATCATATGTCGTTCATTTTTCTAAATAATCACGATCATCTTTAATAGTATGTTCACTAAATGGATTAGTTCCAGTAATTAATTCATATAACATAACCCCTAAAGAATGAATGTCATAATTAACACCTAAAGCATCATTAATTAAACTTAAAGCGTTCTTATTTAATCCTTTACTTGCTTGTTCTTTAACTTTTTGACCAAGACTTAATAATTTAGGCGAAGCATAAATAATCGTACATTTAATTTCTTGGTCTTTTGTTAAATCTTCACGATTATAAAAAACTGATGCAGCCCCATAATCAATAATTTTAATTTTTGATAACGTTTTGTTAATCATACAATTTTCTGGTTTTAAATCACGATGAATGATTTGGGGATTACAGCTATGAAAAAAACTCACACCTAAAGCAACCTGACGAATAATTTCAACAGCTTTAACATAAGTAACTGTTTTAAATTCATCAAGATATTCACGCAATGTTAAACCATCAATATATTCAAAAACAATGTAAATTCGTTTATCATCAGTTTCTAATGAACCACTTTCGAAATATTCATAATATTCCATGATATAACTTCTTTTATCAGAGTTTGAATTCTTAATTAAATTTGAAATTCGTAATTCATCATAAACAACCATTTGTTGTTTTTCATCACCAATATCTAAAACTTTAACAACAATAAATTTAGTTTCATCAGATAAAAAACAACATAAATAAACTTTGCTAAAACCACCATCAGCTAGGTGTTTAACAACTTTATATTTATGGTTAAGAATTGAATTAGTTTGTATTTGTTCGCGCATAGAATTAAAAAATTAAAAAAGCTAAGGATAAATTATCATTACTACCATTATCAATGGCTTGATTTATTAGTTGTTGTAAAATTTGGTTATTTGTTTGTTGGTTGGTTACTATTAATTTATCATATAAATCATTTAGTTCAAAATAATTATGAAATCCATCAGATGTTAAAACAATAATTTCATTATGATGTAGTTTAGTAACAAATAAATCATAACTTAAAACAACATTACTTGTCCGTCCTACAAACTGTGTTAATGAAAATAAATTTTTTTCGTGTTTTTCATAAACTTCAGGGCCAACTTTTCGTTCATGTAAAACTTGTAATAAATTATGGTCACGACTAATTTGAGAAGATTGATTATTCGATAATAAATAAGCACGTGAATCGCCAATATTTAAAGTGTATACAAAATCATTAATAATAATAGATGCAACAACTGTTGTTCCCATATTATAAACATCTTTATCTAACAATACAGCACGATCAATTTCAATTTGAGCTAATTTAATAACTTTAATATATCACTTACGAATTTGTTGTTCATCATATTCATTAAAATTCGTAGCTAAAAAATTATCTTTAATTGTTTCTAATGTAATATGACTAGCTGCAGCGCCACCTTTATATCCCCCTAAACCATCACAAACAATTAATAAAGTTTGTTGATGTTCATTTTGAATCACTAAGGCACAATCATCGTTATGTTTACGCTGTGAGCCAATATCACTAATAAACCCAAAATTCATTTCTTACTCCTTAATTTTTAATTGTGTGAAACTAATGTCTAAGTCATTACTTTTACGCACACGTTTACTAATTCGTATTTTATTGATCGATAAAATGTTAAAAAATTCTTCTAAATTATCACTAGTTTTATGGTTCAAATTATAAGGAATTAAAAGCACATAGCATAAGATGTTTTTTAATAATTCTACTAATTCATTAGCATAATCCAAATTATCATTAATTTTATCAATCAATAAATATTCTAATACAACTCGATTATTAGTCATTTCTGTATATGTTTTAATTTGCTCAATTAGTTTAATAAAAGATCAATTTTGATTTGTTTTATTTAACATTAGTTTTTTATAAACTTGTGAGTTTGAAGCATTTAGACTAATAATTAATTCAATTTGATTTTGTAATTGTCCTCATTTAATTAAATCAACATCCACACCACTTGTTCAAACCACAATTTTTCTTTTACCAATATTTAAACCATTTTCATCATTAATGATATTAATAAAATTTGATACTGCTTCCATGTTTAATAAACTATCTTGTGATCCTTTTACAATAACATTAGTAATTTTGCCCAATTTATGTTGATCTAAAAATTGTTGCACTAATAAAGTTTGTAATACTAATTCATTAGTTGATAAATTAATAATTTCTTTTTTATCATTAATCCCAAAAGGATTTATCTTAATTAAAAAGCCATTTTCAAATTTAATGATCATACAATTAATAATTAAATTAATAGTTGTTAATAATTTAAATTTAATTGAACCATCAGAATTTGATTGATATTCATTAATTGTTAATAAATTATTATCAAAATTTTCTTTTAAAATGCTTTGATTACTTTTAGAAATATTAGAAAATTTATCAAAATCAAAAATTCGTTTTTGATAAATTCAAGAATAAATTTGTTTGCTAATGAATGGTTTTAAATTTAATTTTAATAATTCTTCTTTAAGTTCATTTAAAGATAGTGAATAAATTTGTTTTAAACTATTATCGTTTAATTTCATCTAAAATAATCTCCGCTAACTGGTCGGCTGCATGATCTGGATTATCATTAATAATGTTGTATTTATAATGATCTTTGATTGATAGTTCATGACTAGCTTTTTGAATTCGTTTTTCAATTGTTTCTAAAGTTTCAGTATTTCTTTTTAGTAATCGATTTTTTAATTCATCAAGACTAGGTGGTAATAAAAAAATAGAGATTAAATCGTCATTTTTAAATAATTCTAAAACCTGAAGTGCACCAACAACTTCAATTTCTAAAATTACATTTTTACCTTCATTCCTTAATTTTTCCACAACAAATCGTGGTGTTCCATATTTATTTCCAACAAATTCGGCTCATTCAATTAATTCGTTATTAGATATAGCTTTTTTAAACTCTTCATCATTAACAAAATAATAATCAACGCCATTGATTTCGCCTTCACGTTTTTTTCTTGTCGTCATTGAAACGCTATATGCTAAATTTAATTCTTTACGATCAATAATTTTTGATAAAATTGTGTGTTTGCCTACACCACTAGGTCCACTAAAAACAATTAATTTTCCCCGTTTCATAAATTAAATCCCTCTTTTTTTGTGTTTGATTGATTTTAATGCTTTTTATATAACATTTAAAATCACTAATAGTTTATAAGTTGTCATATTTATTTATAAGTTATTTTATATTATATTAAAAAGGTATACATCTAAATAAACAATATTTACTTATCTAATTATGTTATAATGTTTAAGCTGTGTATGATTTCAACTAACGTATGCAGCTTCAACCACTCAAAAAAGGTTTCTAAATAAATTTTTAAAATTTATACCTTATTGGTGAGTCTAAGTTGATAAGATATCAATTCTAAGGAGAAGTTTGTAATGTTTGCTATTTTTCAAACAGGCGGAAAACAATACAAAGTTCAACAAGGCGAAAAAATCTATGTTGAAAAACTAGATTTAGAAGTTGGTAGTAAAATTTCATTTGATCAAGTTATTATGGTAGAAGGTAGTGTTGGTACTCCTTTTGTAAAAAATGCTGTAGTTAATGCAACTGTGTTAAAACAAGGAAAACAAAAGAAAATTAACATTATTAAGTTCAAATCTAAAAAACACCATTTAAAACGTCAAGGTCATCGACAACCATATACACAATTAGTTATTGATTCAATTAGTGTTAAATAGTTTTTATGATTAAAATAAATCATTATCCAAACGCTTTACTAGTAAAAGGCCATGCAAATTTTGATGAACATGGCAAAGATATAGTATGCGCTGGAGTGAGTGCTATTATTATGGGTGCACTTAATTGATTTGATCAACAAAAAACAACAATTAAGGTTGAGCAAGGGTTTATATTAATAATTATTGATGATAACAATCAATTATATCGTCAATATCTAGAATTAATCATAATCCAATTAAAAGCAATTTATTTTAAATATCAATCTTATATTGAATTACACGAATATAAACAACAATATAAAAGAGGTTTATAATTACAATGAATAAATTATACTGATTAACTGATCTACAACTTTTTGCTTCTAAAAAAGGGGTAGGTTCATCTAAAAATGGTCGTGACTCAAATCCTAAATATTTAGGTGCAAAACTTGGTGATGGACAATCTACTAAAGCTGGTCAAATTATTTATCGTCAAAGGGGTAATAAAATCTACCCTGGTTTAAATGTTGGACAAGGTAAAGATCACACTTTATTTGCAAAAACTGCAGGTGTGGTAAAATACACTAAATTCATGGGAGACAAAACAAAAGTTAGTGTTCTTCCAAAAGAAGATAATAAATAATTAAAAGAGGACATCGTGCCTCTTTTTTTATTACTATTTTCTTTTTAGTTTTGTGCAAAGTTTAATTAATGATAAAATTTATCAGGATTAAAATTTGTTAGGAATAAAAAATGAAACAAGAATATAAACATTTAAAATATTTTTTTAGTCGTCAAGGTTGAAAAGTTTCAAATCATGGCCAATGAATTACGCCATTAATTGCTATTTTTTTTATTGCTTTTGCTTTATGAATGTTTGCATTAACAATTGATGTTCCTAAGTATAATGCAGCACTTATAGTAAATAGTAATTTTTATGAACAAAAACTGTTTGGTGGTTTTTATTATTTAGTTGGTGGCACTCCATATACAAGTAGTGCAGACACAATTAGTGTAAGTAATATCCACATTACAAAACAAGCTATTGCAGCTACAACGTTAACATTACTTTTTTATACTCTTTTATTGATAAATACATTAATAGGTCAATTTAAAGCAAAAAAGATAGTAGTAATTCCTTGAATTATTATGTTGTGTGCAACAATTTTATTAGTTAGTGGATTAACTGTTGGTTTTGGTTATAAATTAGATAATCAACAATTTGATCTACTAAGACGTAATCCCTTCGTCTTAAATGATCAAATTAGTGTTTTTTATAAAATTGCTTTTCTAAAAGATCTTAAATACGCAAATACTAATTTAACACAATTTGCAAAACCATTAATTGGACTATATGCTTTTGTTAATATTTTAAGTGCTTTAGCTTATTTCGTATTGGTATTTATAAACATTCCCAATGCTATTATTCAACAAAGAGTTTGATAGATTTAATTTTATAATTACCATTTAATTTTGTTATATTTATAATATATAGTTCGCATTAAAATAAATTTAATAATTAAAAACGGTTGTTAAATATTTAATGTGAATTATAAAAACTTATTTATGAGCATTACGTTTTAATTAAGTGGACTTTAATTAATAGGTTTAGTTAATAAATAAGCAAATAAAAAGATGTGCGATCAATAATTGATTACACATCTTTTTTACTATTAACAATTTAATTTACTAAGCTAATAAATTATGTTTTTTAAGTGTTTTTAGTGTTTTAGCTGAAACTAATACACGTTGGCTACCATTTTCTGTTTTAATAGTTGCTTTTTGTAAATTAACATTTCAACGACGCTTTGAATGATTCATAGCATGTGAACGTGTATTACCACTTAAAGGACCTTTTCCTGTTAATTGATCTCTTTTTGCCATCTTTTTAAACACCTCCACGTGTTAAAATTATTTAAATATTTAATTTATGTTTGATTAATCTTAATATTATAAAATATTTATAGTAATATAACAAAATTTTTTATAAATATAAGACGAATTTTATGAGATAAAAATATGTATAAAGAAATTTTAATAAAAAATAGTAGCGCAAACTATATCGTTAGCGATCCTTTTGAAAACATGATTGACGCATTTCCCATTATTTTATTTGAAAATAACAATTATGTTTATTATTTAGCTGGCCAAAATGCTTATTTACCATCACAAATGCGTCGCTGAAAAAATTGAGATGAAATTTTAGTCAATAAAAATGATTTATCAAAAGAAGATTTTCTTTACAAAGATATTTATATTAATTTATTTCAAATTTACATTACTAAAAAAACTAATTTAACTAAATATACAAATAATCAATTAAATTTTGTTTTAACAAAAAATGACTTTAAAAAAGAATTGTGAGATAAGTTAATCTATATACCAATTAAAAAACTAATTAACACTCAAAAACCACAAATTTTATTATTTGAAATTTTTAAAAAACAAGATCAAAAATACCATAGTGCATTGCTTTTTGCTAACAAAAATGTTTTAAAAAAATTTTATTTAAATTCAGCTACAAGAGTTAATTATGAAGATGTTATTAATTTAGCATTTGAGAAATTAGAAACTTTGCAAAAATTATCAAAAACAACAAAGGTTAAAAAACATTTAACAAATTTAAAGAAATATTAAGTTTATATTTGTTTTGTTTGTCTAAAAACATAAATAATCATTTTATAATATAATATAACTTTTGAAACTATAAATATAAAAATTAAAGTATGGGAGCGGGGTATGTTAAAAAAAACTAAATTTGATAGTCAACTTGTTAAAAGTTTAATTACATCCTCTATTTTAAAAGTTCCTGGAATTTTTAGTGTTGACATAAGCGACAAATTATCTGATTTTAATCAAAATCGTTTTGTAATTAAAATTAGTTTGCATGAAGATGTTGTTAATGTTTTAAGTGTGGCAAATGAAGCACGTAATTTAGTGTATTATGAATTATCAAAACAGCTAAATGATGATAGTGTGGTTATTAACATCATTATAAATTGTTAAAATGGAAGTGTGATATGAAAACAATTAAGTTAGATCTTTTTCAAAAAATGTTATACGCTGGTGCGAAAATATTAGAAATTGAGTGCCAATATATTAACGATTTAAATGTCTTTCCTGTTCCAGATGGTGATACTGGTTCAAATATGAAAACAACTACAGCAGGAGCAATTGTTGCTATTAAAGAAGCAGAAATCACTAATTTTTCCCAACTTGCTAAAATTTTTAGTCGCGGTCTATTAATGAACGCCAGAGGTAACTCTGGTGTTATTTTAAGTCAAATTTTTCGTGGGTTCATGGATGCTTTAAATAACGATAGTGATGAAGTTAATATAGATCAATTAAAACAAGCTTTTAATAGTGCAAAAGATAAAGCTTATGCAAGTGTTTCAACTCCAATTGAAGGAACAATTTTAACAGTTATTCGTGTTGTTAAAGAACGAATTAACGAATATGATAATTTTGATAGTGTTGAAGATTTATTCGCATTTGCTACAAAAGAAGCAGAAATCATTTTAGAAAAAACACCAGAAATGTTGCCTTCTCTAAAAGAAGCTAATGTTGTTGACTCTGGTGGATATGGTTTAGTTAGCTTTTTAAAAGGAATGTACCAAAGTCTAACAAACATTTTTGATGAAAAATTAATTATTAAAAACGAAGAAGAAAACATTAAATCAAAAACAAAACCACTTGATCTTGAAGTTGTTCATAAAGAAAAAGAAGAAGGTTTTGGTTATTGTAGTGAAATCATCTTATCATTAAAGAAAAAAATTGTACCTAATTCAGCAAACAAAAGTTTTTTTGAACTTGAAAAATATAAAGCTGAATTGGCCAAAATTGGTGATAGTATTGTTGCTATTCAAGATGAAGATCTTGTTAAAGTTCATTTACATACTCTAACACCATATAAATTTTTACAAATATCACAAAAATATGGTGAGTTTGATAAAGTTAAAATTGATAATATGACAAATCAATTTTATGAAAATTTAGAACGTAAGGGATTAAGTACTAAAAAAGAAAACAAAGCAACTTTAAATATGGAACAAAAAATTATTGCAACAGTTCCATCTGAAAAATTTAAAAAGATGTTTATTGAAGAACATGGCATTGAAAATGTTATAGTCACTGAAACAGAAGGTGCCCCATCAATTCAACGTTTTGTCGATGAAATTAACACAACTAATGCTGCACAAGTTTTTATTGTTACTGATGATTCAAATATTGTTTTAGCAGCTGAACAAGCTTCAAAAATTGCCGCTGAAAATAATGTTTTAGTTTCTGTAATTGGTGCTTATAACGTTTTTGAAGCACTTTTAGCAATTTCGCATTTTGAACAACAAAATGATTATCGTACTAATTTTAAAACAATGAATAAAATAGTTAAAAAAGCTCGTAGTGGAGTAATTAGCACTTCAATTAAAGATGTAAAATATCCACATATTACTGTTAATAAAGATGATTATATTGGTATTATTAATAAAAAAATTGTTGCTTCTAAAAAAACAGCTTATGAAGCTTTATTAACAACAATTGAAATGTTAATTGAAAGTTTAAAAAAACCAGAAATTTGTTATATATACTATGGTATTAACGCCTCGCAAACTGATGTTCACCAAATTGAAAAATACATTTCAGAAAAATATGGAATTATTTGTGATCTAAGATATACTGGTCAAAGTTTATATCATTACTACATAGGAATTCAATAATATTATGAAAAAAATTAAAATTTTATTAGATACAATGGGTTATGAGAATACTTTAGAACATGTGATTAAAGCTGCTAAAGATTTTTATTATCAACATGAAGATGATTTAGAAATTATCTTAGTAGGAAATGAACAATTAATTAAGCCGTTATTAGATAATGATTGACGTTTATTCCCTATTGTACATACTGAAGTAAGTATTGAACAAAATGACACTATTTTATCAGCTCGTAAAAAACAAAATTCATCAATGCATTTAGCTTTAAGATATTTAAAAGATAAACAAGCCAATGGAATGCTAACAGCTGGAAATTCTGCTGTTTTTGTTTATAATGCTTATGCTACAATCGGATTATTAGAACATATTAAAAAACCTGCTTTTATGCCTTTTGTCCCAACAATTGATGGTGGTGTTACAAATTTATTAGATGTGGGTGCATCAATTGATCTTGATGGTAGAGATCTATTTAATTTTGCAATCATGGCTAATACAATTGCTAAAATGCGTACTCCAAATCCTCGTGTTGGTGTTTTAAATATTGGTACTGAAGATCATAAAGGTTTACCATATCATCAAGAAGCTAATGAATTATTAAAAACATCAAACTTAAATTATGTGGGTTTTGTAGAACCAAAAACAATTTTAGAACGAGAAGTTGATGTTTTAGTTGCTGATGGTTTTAGTGGAAACATTGCTTTAAAAACAATGGAAGGTGTTGGTAAAACAATTTCTAATTTTTTAAAAAATGAATATAAAAAACCAAAAAACCTTTTCGCTGCTTTATTATCAAAACCAATTTTTAAAAAAATGAAAAAAGCATTTGATTATAAAGAACATGCTGGAGCTTTTGTTTTAGGATTAGATGGCATTTTAGTTAAAACGCATGGTAGTGCTGATTATCAACAATTTATGAGTGCTTTAAAAATTTTGTATGAAACAATTAAAGCAGATGTTTTAAATGAAATTAAAAAAGATTTAAATAATTATTATGGACAATAAAAAATTTTTAGATTTTTTAAAACAAAATAGAATTGAACCAAAAAATTTATCTATTTATCTTGAAGCATTAACACATAAATCTTATGCAAACGAGCATAAACTTACTAAAAACTATCAACGTTTAGAATTTTTAGGTGATGCTTGTGTTGAATGGGTAATTAGCAATTTTATTTTTAACTACAAAATTAAAGATAATGAAAAAATGCGTTCTTTAGATGAAGGTGAAATGACTCGAGCGCGTTCTAATATGGTACGAAGCGAGATTTTATCATATGCTGCTAAAGATTTAGGATTAACTGATTTTTTAATGATTGGTGTTGGTTTAGAACAAGACCAATCGGCTCGTATGGAAAAAATCTATGAAGATATTTTTGAAGCATTTATAGGTGCTGTAGCTCAAGATCAAGGTATTAAAAAAGTTTCATTAATTCTTGAAAAAACTTTAATTAAATATTTTAGAGAAGGTCAAATTAATTATCAAAAAGATTATAAAACGATTTTTCAAGAACAAGCCCAACGTATTAATAAAAAACCTATTATGTATAAATTAGTACGTAATGAAGGCGATAAAAAAGAAGTCCATTTAGTTTGAAATGATTTAATTTATGGAATTGGAATAGCATCAACGCGAAAAGAAGCAGAAATTTTAGCAGCTAAAAATGCAATTTTAAAACTTGATGATTATACAAAAAAAGCATAATTATGTTAAAATTATTAGATATTGATTTCTTGCATAGTTTGATTTAAAATCTTCGAAATTAAACTAAGTTAGGAATAGATTAAAAAAATATACAAATTCAAGGAGATTATCATGGCAGTAAGCAAACAACAAAAACATGATTTAACAGTTAAATTTGGTGGTTCTGCATCAAATACAGGAAAAACAGAAGTTCAAGTAGCAATCTTAAGTGCTGAAATTGATTCATTAACAACACATATGATTGAAAATAAAAAAGATAAAGCTTCAAAACGTGGTTTATACAAAAAAGTAGCTCAACGTAAAAAATTATTATCATACTTACAACGTGTTGATATTGAACGTTATCGTGCTTTAATTAAAGAATTAAACTTAAGAGGATAATTAATATAATTCTTATATAAAATATTGAAAACTTTATTGCAATTTAATTAAAAATGGCTATTATCAAATGGCCATTTTTTATTTTTAATAATTAACATTTCTTAGAATGAAAAGCCTTTTTAAAAAATTCAATTATTCCATTATTTCTACAATTAAAATGATTAAAAAATTATTTTTCTAATGCAGTCTTGCTTTTTCATATATATATAATGAGAATGCAAGACAATTTAAATTAATAAATAAAAATATTTTAATAATGAGAAATAAATATGAAAAAAAATTATAAAAAATGAATGTTGGTGGCAATGTCATCGATATTAGTTGGTGGCATATTTATGTCGGCACTAACAGGATGTAAAAAGGAAATAAATTTAAATGATAAAATAATCGTAGAAAATGTTGCATTAGTTGATCAAGATGTACAAGCAAAAAAAGCTAAAATTAAACTAACATTTGCTCAACCAATTGTTTTAGAAAACAAAGCGCAAGCATCACTTAAATTAACTTTAAACAAAAAAGGCACTCAACAAACTAAAGTAGTAGATTTAGTGTTAAGTGATGATAAACTAAAAGCCACTACTGA
The DNA here is from genome assembly GCF_000169535.1 of Ureaplasma urealyticum serovar 8 str. ATCC 27618. Classification (NCBI taxonomy): domain Bacteria; kingdom Bacillati; phylum Mycoplasmatota; order Mycoplasmoidales; family Mycoplasmoidaceae; genus Ureaplasma; species Ureaplasma urealyticum. Next base: position 233,985 of record NZ_AAYN02000002.1, on the reverse strand, counting down.
AAATCTTGTTGAATTTGCAACAGATGTTTATAATGTAACAAAACTATCATTAAACAATACTGAAGCTAATGTGAATAGTATTAAAAGTAGTGATTTAAAAATTGATGTTGTAAGTAGTGTTGCATTAGTTGATCAAGATGTACAAGCAAAAAAAGCTAAAATTAAACTAACATTTGCTCAACCAATTGTTTTAGAAAACAAAGCGCAAGCATCACTTAAATTAACTTTAAACAAAAAAGGCACTCAACAAACTAAAGTAGTAGATTTAGTGTTAAGTGATGATAAACTAAAAGCCACTACTGAAAATCTTGTTGAATTTGCAACAGATGTTTATAATGTAACAAAACTATCATTAAACAATACTGAAGCTAATGTGAATAGTATTAAAAGTAGTGATTTAAAAATAAAATCATCATTGGAAGAAGAAATTAATTCTTTAATAATTAAAAAAGATATAATTGATGGTATTAAAAATCCTGATTTTATAACTCTTGATGATATTAGATATTATTTAAACCATAGCTTTAGATATCTAAGGTTAAGTGGTTTAAAAAATAAATTGGAAAATTCAATTAATGATAATTACTCAAGTGGAAGATATATTTCAAAATTAGATGATTTTATTGGTACTATTGATAAAAATGAAGAGGAACATGTATTAAAACTTAAATTTAATCATTTAATATCTTATATATTGATTTTAATTGAAGATAAAGATAAAGATGAAAAATTAATGGAAAAAGGTCTTGATTTATTAAAACAATATTGTATATTAATCAATTCAAAACACATTAATAAAGACAAAATTAAATCTTTTGTAATTCAATTAAAAGATGCAATTTATGACTATTGTGCAAAACACAATATTTTTACTAAAAAAATAATCGAAAACAAAATTGCCTTTAAATATATTGATTTTAAAAATACCAATAACAATGAACCTAATTCGTTTATTGGTGAATTTGAACTAGAAATGGGTTATAACATTAAAAATGGTTTTAGGGAAATAAAATATCAAGAATATTATGATGATGGATCAAAAAGTATCGACTATAATGATCCTATTGTATTAAAGTTGATATTTACAAACCTTGATAAATCAAAAATTTCATTAGATCAATATAAAAATAATCTAGAAGAAATACGAAACAATATAGAAATAATTGAAATAAGAAAATCTCAATTAGAAAAATCACCACAATTGTATTTAAACCAAAGATTTAAAGATAAAAATTATTATTTAATGACTGTTGCATTCAATTATAGATTTATGTATTTTTTTGATAAATTACTAAATATAAACTCAGGCATTCAATTAAATGATGCAATATACCCATTTAATTATTCTAAAGTTAAAAAAATACAAGAGAATAAATTGCAAAATAAAGAATTGAAACTGTCAAAAGAAGAAGAACAATTATTAGAAAAATATAAGATACTTAAACAACAAATTACTAAAATCTCTTCAGAAATTGTTAAATCTATTAATATTAAAAATGAAAATGGAAATAATGACAAAATTGAATATTTAGATCTTGACGAAGAATTTAACATGATACCTAAGCCTGACGAAGCAATTGTAAGTAATATTGAATTTATTGAAGTCAATACAAAAGCGAAAACAGGGAAAATCAAATTAACATTTAACGCTCCAGTCAAACTAACAAATGAAGATCGAAAAGATCTAGTATTAGATTTATTAAGATCAGGACCACATGGAAATTATCATAGTGAGTCTATTAATTTGGTATTAAGTAAAGATAAAATGAGTGCGACAGCTAATTTAAGCGAATTAAGAGAAGGAACTTATCAAGTATATGGGTTAAAATTGAATGAATGAAATATTAATTTAAACGATAATATTAGAAATAAAAAATTAAAAGTTGAAACAAATGCAATGAAATAGTATTAACAACTAAATAATTTTAGGTTGTATATCTATTATCAAACCAAATATCAATGAAAATAATTATTATATAATTTATAAAAATTTGTGTAAATTTTAAATAAAATTATGGTAAATCTCTTTTATTAATTATTTATATAAAATAATTGGTACAAAAAGATATATAAAACCCTATCATTATGCAAAAAGACCTTATAATTTTATTGTGTGTTTCTTTTAGATTTCGTCCTTTTCTTAAAAGAAGTGCAAATTAATTATTAAACTAAATGCCTATTATCCTTATAATTTGTCGCTTATTATAAGGAATGTTCTCCAAATTCATTATTATTTCATTTTCGCATGAGTTTATTAATTAATTAAAACAAAAACACTTGTTTAATATATAACAAGTGTTTTTTTATTTAATTAGTAAATTAAAAAATAAATAAAATTATTTATGTAACATAGCCTCATTGATAATTTTTAAATTAAGTTTATGAATTTGCTTTTTATTAACTAGACGCATTTTTAATAATCTAAAAATTAATGAGTTTAATACGACAGCAATATCACTAGTTGTCATAATTAAAACAGAAATAAATGGTGGAATAATACCAATTAATGCTAGTGGAATGAAAATTAGATTATAACCAAATGCTCATAGTAAACTACTTACAATAAACATCTTAGTAGTTTTTGTTAGTTTAATTACTTTGTAAATATTTAAAATATCTGGTTTGATTAAACTAATATCAGCAACTGCATTAGTTGCTTTATTAGTTTCACCAATTGATATAGAAACATTGGCTTGTTTTAAAGCTAATAAATCATTAATACCATCACCAACATACATTACTATTTTTTGATCATTTTGAATTTTTTTAATAATCTTAGCTTTTTCTTCTGGTTTTACTTGAGCATAAAAATGTTTAATTCCTAATTCATTTGCAATTTTTTGAGCAACTTTAGTATTATCGCCAGTAATCATATAAGTTTCAATATTATTTTCATGTAATACCTTAATTGTTTCATAAGCATCAGCACGAATTTCATCTTCAAAAACAAGAATTGATTGCACCTTTTTGTTAATACTAAAAATAATATTTGAAGCTAATAAATTAGTAGAAGTAGAAGATTTTTGATTGATTAATGAAAAATCAAATTGATTTTCATTCGCATAATGTTCTGATGTTAATTCATAAACATTACCATCAATATCTTTAGCAATAATTCCCACACCTGCAACCTCTTTAATATCAATTAATTTTGTACTCATAGAAATGTTATTAATAATGGCATAAGTTACAAATGATTTAGCTAGTGGATGTAAAGAAATTGATTCCATTTGATAAATTAAATCTAAAAATTGATCATTTCCTATAACTTGTTTTAATTGTAATTTTCCATAAGTTAATGTCCCTGTTTTGTCAAAAGCAATTGCATTAACTTTTTTAATCTTTTCAAAAATATTACTATTATTAAATGTAATCCCACTTTTAGCACCATGCCCTGCGCCAATTAAAACTGCTAAAGGAACTGCAATACCAAATGCACATGGACATGATATAACTAGAACAGAAACTGCTACATATGCTGCCTTTTCATATAAATTAGAATCATTATTAGATCCATGAAGATTTAAAAAAGCAATTGGTAACTCTTGAATACTTGGCACAAAAGCTTGTAATAAAAAAGCTAAAATGGCCATTAATAAGATAAATGGAGTAAATCATAATGAAATCTTATCAGCAACAACTTGAATTTTTGGTTTGCTGCTAGCAATTTGATTAACACCATTAATAATTTTTTTAATTGTTGAATCATTATAAAGTTTAGTAATTTTAAAAATAAAATTATCTCCAACATTAATTGATCCAGCAATAATATCATTATTAATTGTTTTTAGAATTGGACGAGCTTCGCCAGTTAATGAAGATTCATCAACTTCAGCAATTTGTGAATATAATACGCCATCTAATGGAACAATTTCACCTTTTTTAACAAGTGCGTATTCGTTAATTTCAGCTTGAAAAACAACTTTTTCACTAACTTGTTTTGTGTTCAAATCATAACTATTATATTTTTTGACTTGTAAATCATTTAAAGATTGTAAATCTTGATTTGCTTTTAGTTTAATACGATCACTAACTAATTGACCAACACTCATTGTTGCTATAATCATGCAAGCTGTTTCAAAAAAACCATGTAGTTTAGGTTCATAAATAATTGTGTTAGAAATTAAACTATAAGTACTATATATGAAAGCAACACATGTTGAAATAACAACAAGTAAAGACATTCCAGGTTTTTTTCATTTAAAAACTTCAAAAAAAGCACCTTTAAAAAAACTAAAACCTAAGCCAAAGACAATGAAAATACTTAAAGCAAAAACAATTCATCCATATATAAAATAACCATCAAGACCTAAAATTAAATTACTTTTGAACATAAATAGCATTTCAAAAACCATTAAAGGAATACTAATTAGAAGTGCTATTGATGTTTTCATCAAAGAAATTAAATATCTTCTTTTATTAATAGGTAGTAATTGAAATTTTTTAATTAAATTATTTTTTAACATTTTTTAGTATGTGTATTTTTCTAAAATATTTGTTTTGAAACCATTTTTATTGATTTCTTTAATTACATCTTGATCAGCAATTTTATTTTCTTCAAATTCAAAAGCAAATTCTGAATTTAAAATATTTACACTAATATTTTGTGCGCCAATCTTTTCAAGTACATTATATAAATTTGAAGAACATGACCCGCAATGTAAGTCACTAGATGTTAATAGCATATAAGTCATAAATAAAACCTCCAAGTAAAATAATTGGTACACTAATATTAAAACACAAAAATATAAATTTGTTCCATTTTTTTCACTTTTTATGTAAAATTTTTGGAACACTTATTTTTTAGATAAATAAAAAACTAGGTCAATACCTAGTTTTTGCTAATGATTTATTAACGACTGGTAATGTGCACATTACCAAAGTTCTGCACAATATTTATACCATGTTCAATATTTCGTTCAATATGACGATACATTAAAATTAATTTAATATAATTTGAATTTTCATCTAATAGTTTTGATTGATCATGTAAGGACTGAATTAAATTTTTATTGATTTTCATAATTGATTTAGAACGTAAATCTTTAATATGTTCAATTGTATTAACACTAAATTCATTTTTATCAAAAAAATCATATAAATCAGAAAGAATTTGATTAGAAATCTCAAAGCTAGTTAAAAAAATATTTTTTTGTTCTTCATCAAATTCAGTTTCTAAAAAGTATTCACAAATAATTTCAGAGTGATCAGAAATTCTTTCTAAATCTTTAATAGAATTAATTCCTGCAATAAAAAAACGTAAATAACTAGCACGTGGTTGGTCACGTTGAATAATTCACATAATTTCTTCTAACATATCAGCGTATGTTGTATTAACTTTTTTTTCTAAAAAACAAGCTTTTTCATATGTTTCTTTATATGATGATTGATCGTTTTTTAATAAATCACAAATCAATTTTTGATTATCAATTACCATTTGAAAAAAGTTTTTAAAATCATTTAGTAAATCACATTGTGATTCCTTCATTAAAAAATAATTAGTAGCCATAAATATATCACCAGTTCTTTTTATTAACCAATCTTTCCAGAAATATAATCTTTTGTTCTTTTATTTTTAGGATGGATAAAAATAGTTTTTGTTTCTCCTGCTTCTTCAATTCATCCTTGATAAAAAAACACAGTTTCATCACTTATTCGCTGGGCTTGTGCCATTGAGTGAGTCACAATAATAATAGAATATTTCTTTTTTAATTCTAATATTAATTCTTCAATTTTAGCTGTTGCAATTGGATCTAAAGCACTTGTTGGTTCATCCATTAACAACACCTCTGGCTCTAAAGCAATTGCTCGCGCAATACATAAACGTTGTTGCTGACCACCTGATAAAGCGTTCCCAGCTTTATCTAAATCATCTTTAACTTCATCTCATAAAGCTGCACTTTTTAATGATTTTTCAACAATTTTTTCTAAAATTTTACGATCGTTAATTCCATTATTTCGTGGACCATATGCAATATTATCAAAAATACTCATTTCAAATGGTGTTGGTTTTTGAAAAACCATCCCGATTCGTGTTCTTAATTCTAATGATGATATTTTTTTTGAACGTGTATTAGTTCCTAAAAAATAAATTTCACCTTCGTGACTAGTCCCTTCTATTAAATCGTTTAATTGATTTAAATTTCTTAAAAAAGTTGATTTACCACAACCACTTGGGCCAATAAATGCTGTTACTTTATTTCTTTTAATATCCAAATTTAAATCATGTAGAACATGTTTTGTTCGATTCATATATCAAAAATTAAAGTTTCGAATTTCAAAAACATTTGCGTCATTAAAATCTTCTTTTAGCAAATCAACTTGCGTTTTTTTCTTATTTAAAAATTGCTTTAATTCAGCTTTTTTTTGTTTTGGAAGTTTTAGTCAAGCAAAAGCTCTTTGGTATTTATTTAATTTTTGAAATTCATCATAAATTGCTTTAGCATCCAATTCATTTAAATTAGTTTTTTGATTTAAAGGAACAATTGTTTGAATTTCTTTATTGTCTTTTTGATCATTCATATTTTTATCCCCTAACTTTTAATAACTCTTTTTGAATTTGTTCATCATCAACATAACGAATTTCATATAACTTTAAACCAATTTTAGCAACTTTATTTACTGATTCATTATATCCCATGATTTTGGCTTGATTATGTGTTAAATAAAGATGTTTTTGATAAATTTGTGGTTTGAAAACTTTAATATCACGCATGTAAGGTGCGCGAAGATAATTTTTTAAAATTTTAAACCATTTTTTAATATCATGTTTAATAAATTCAAAATAAGGAACAATAACGTGAGCAATGATGATTAATGCAATAACTAATCATAAAGTAATAAAAGCAGATTCGTACATTACATTATGAGCAATATTTGTATTATTTTCATATAATTGAGCATAAATACGTGTTGTTAATGTTTGTCCAGGATTTAAAATTGTTATGCTTTGAGCTGATGATAAACCTGCTGTTAGATACAATGGTGCAGTTTCAGCTACAATTCGACCAATTGTTAATACAATCGCAGAAATAATTCCTTTTTTTGCTTGTGGTAAAACTAATTTAACAATCGTTTCTCACTTTGAACATCCTAATCCATAAGCATTTTCACGAATGCTCATTGGTACTGCTTTTAAAGATTGTTGAATTGAACGTGTAAATGTTGGAAGGACTACTAAAGTAATTGTTAAAGCACCCGCTAATAGTGATTTACCAATATTACCCATTGAAGTAAAACCAAAAATTTCAATAAAAATAACTAAACCAAACATCCCAAAAATAATCGAAGGCGTTGATCCAAATGAATCAATAAAAAATAATAAAACTTTTTTTGGTCATTTATTTTTAGCATATTCATTAATATAAATTGCGACAAACAATGAAAATGGTAAGCCAATTAAAATTGCGACAATAATAATTATTAAAGTATTAATTGTTGCTTGTCCAGTTGTGTTTTTTGTATAAGCTACTACTGTTGATGTTGGTAAATTAATTGCTTTAATTCCATTAACTAAAATATCTAGTGAAATTCAAGCTAAAAAAGCAAAAGCAACCATAAACGCTAATGATTCAAAAAATAATTTGTGAATAGTATATAAACGTTTTAGTTTTCGATTTTGAATACGATCTGTAATATAGTTATTTAAGTTATCCAAATTGTTTACATGTAATTTATATTGGGAACGATGCGTAATTTTCTCATATAAAATTTTTAATTGATCTGGTATAAAACAAACTATATAAGCTAAACTTTTTTCTAATTTAATAAATCAAGCATATGTTTTCTTTGAACGTTTTCTTGTTAAATAAGTTACAAGGCCATTTAAAATCATAATCGCTACAAATAAAACGATCCCATAAACATATAGTAATCCTCTTAAACCTTCGCCACCATTTTCAGCGAACATGTTAGCTGAAATTACAGCACCTAATGGACGAAGAGCAGAGTGCATAATTTGTAAAAAACCAGTACCAAAAATGTTTTGGTAACCTTGATCACTTAAAATCATACTAATGGCCATTGTTTCGCCGATCGCACGACCTAAAGCAATAATAATGGCAATAATGATACCACCACGAGCTTCTTTTTTAAAAATCTTATAAATTGAACGTGTATAAGAACTTCCCATTCCTATCCCATTTTCAATTAAACGCATATCAATACCATCATATGTGCTTAGCGTTAAAGAAATAATTGTCGGAATAATAATAAACGCTAACATAAACATTGACGTAGTAATGTTTTGAACAGTATCAATGTGGAAAACAAACGAAATTGCAGGACCTAAAGACTGAATAGCAAATAATCCAAAAATAACTGAAGGAATCCCAGCTAATGCTAAAATCGTGACTCTAAAAAATTTTTGTAATCTTTTGTTTTTAATTCTAAACTTAATAAAAGTAGCTGTTTTAATACCAATTGGAGCAGCAATTATAATTGCACCAAACGAAACAAGCAAAGTAATTGCTAATGGAAATCAAACTGATGAACCAACAGCATAATCAGCTAAGTTAAAATTCTTGCTTCAAAAAATGTTTTTTAATCCATAAGCTTCAAAGCCAGGTATTGAACGAATAATAATAAAAACAACTAAACCAATAAAACAAATAGAAAATAATCAAGCAAAACTAATAACTAACGTTTTAGCTAGTTTATCTTTTATTTTTTTGTTAAAAATGATTTTTTTAGTCTGTTGCGAATTAAGATTTAAAATACTCATTATGCTGATTTTGCTCCTAATATATTAATTCTATTCGATTCTATTAATTCAAAATCACTTACAAAAAAATTGTTTTTTGCGCTTTGATTGTTAATGGCTTCTTGAAAAGATTGTTCATCTTTATAAGGTTTTAAGAACATTGAATTTTTTTGTTCAAAAGTAAGGGGAATAAACCCTGATTCTTGAATGATTTTTTCAACTTTTTTATTGGTTAATAATCATCAAACGAATTCTTTAGTATTTTTAATTCCTTGCATATTTAAACTAAAAACTAAATTAAAAGGTCGATATCATCCATAAGTTTTAGCAACATTAATAATTTCTTGTTTGTTTTCATTAATTTCAAAAGGTAAATAATTTTTTAAATCTTTATTTTGTAAATAAGCAATCTTATATCCTTTAGCAATAATTTGATCATAATTTTTAAGAATAAAACCTGTTGATAAATAAGTTATTGATCCATCTACATTATCTTTAGAAATATTTGTTCAAGCTTGAGTATTTGATTCTTCAGTACTTCTTATTAATTTGCCATAAGTACCAGCTTCAATAACCTTATAAATATCATGATATTTTTTTTTAAATTCTTTTTTAGAAATTAATGGATTAGAAGTCAAAAAAGCCTCGGCTGTCCCTGAGGCATTTGCTCCACCTGTACGTGAATAAGCTAAAATTGGTGTTTTTGGTAATTGGGGATCAAGATCATAATAACTTACTTGTTCATTCCCAGTAAAAGCTTTAAACAATTTAATAATATTGTCTTTTGTTAAAACTAATTCATGATTAGTTTTATTGAGTTTATAAATAATGCCTATACCATCTCAAGCAATTGTATAAGTTTTCAATTGATTTTGTTTTCACCTATCATAAACTACATGACTTTTTTCAACACTTTGTTGCTCAAAATCAATATTTGGACTACGTGAACTTACGCCTATATTAGTTCTTTGTTCAACAGCTTCAATTATTCCTAACGAAGAACCTCCAGCATTAGAAATAATATCTTGTTTATGATGTTTTTCAGATAAGGCCTGAATTAAGGGTAATACTGATGAACTACCATTTGCATAAACAATTGGAATTTGTTTATAATCAATTGATATTGCAGCAATAACACCAGCAACACCAACCACTCCTAAGCTAGCGCATAAGATTTTATATCTTAACCTCATTAATTCCTCAACTACTATTAAATGTTAGTCTTATAAATTATATAAAAAAAGCTTAATTATTTTAATAATTACAAAGAATTAAAGATTTTATTGTTTTTCTACAATGATTCTTGCAAAAATTGGTTTTGAATCATTAACTTTGTGGTAGTTTAATATATCATAAGATGCTAAACTAGCTAAAGTTAAGAAAGATTCATCAAAATTTAATTGTTCAACTGCTTTTTTACTTCCTTCAATTAAAATTGGTGATAATAAAGTAGTAGTTACTTGAATAACTTTTACTAAATGAACTAAAAGTGAATCTAATTCTTGCTCTTGTTGATTTTTAGCTAATTCTCAAGGTTTATTATCCTCAACATATTTATTTGCTTCAACTAAAATTTCTTGAATGCAATTAAGTGCTTTATCAATACTATATTTATTAATATTTTCTTGAACTAATTCAATATTTTTATTAATTAAATTTTCTAATTTTTCATCATTTTTTAAAACACAACCAACATATTTTGGAACTATATTATTTCGATATTTTTTTAACATTCCCAATGTTCTTGAAATCATGTTACCATAGCTATTTGCTAATTGAGTATTATAAGTTTCAATCAAATTATCTTCACTAAAAATAGCATCTCTAAATAAACTTAAATCAGCCATTAAATAATAACGAAGTGCATCCACACCATAAGTATCAATTAAAACATTAGGATCAATTACATTACCTAATGATTTAGACATTTTACCTTCTTTTGTAATGATTCATCCATGTGATAAAATTGTTGATGGAAAACGAATTTGTAAATCATTTAAAAAGATTGGTCAATAAATGCAATGAAAACGTGCAATTTCCTTTGATAATAAATGAACAATTTCAGTTTCATTATCACATCAATATTTTTGAAATAATTCATCATTATTTGATAAATAACCAGTTGCAGTTAAATAGTTCATTAATGCATCTAATCAAACATAAATCACATGTTTTGGATTTTCAGCAATAGGAATCCCTCAATCAAAAGTAGTACGTGAAATACTTAAATCTTCTAAATTATTTAAGAAGTTATTAATCATTTCATTTGCACGTTCATTTGGAATAATAAAGTTTGGATGGTTTTGATAGTAAGTTTTTAAAAATGGTGCTTGATCACTCATTTTATAAAAATATGATTCTTCAGACTTAGTTTCTAATTTATGACCCATGCGGCACAACATTATATTATCTTGACTTTTAATAATTTCAGCAGGATTATAATTTTCTTCGCATGATACACAATAATAACCTGTCCATTGGCCTAAATAAATTTTGCCTTGTTTATATAAGTAACTAAAAACTTTTTGTACAGACTCTTCATGATCCATTTGCGTTGTACGAATAAATTTTGAAAAACTAATATGTAATCGTTTTCATAAATTTAAAAAAATAATTGAATTACGATCGACCAAAGCTTTGGGAGAAATGTTTTCTTCAAAAGCTTTTTGTTGGATTTTTTGACCATGCTCATCCATTCCTGTTAAAAAGAAAACATCGTATCCAAACAAGCGTTTATAACGTGCTAAAACATCAGCAATGATCGTTGTATAAGCATGACCAATATGAGGATTTCCAGAAGAATAGTAAATGGGAGTAGAGATAAAAAATTTCTTTTGTTTTAACATATTTTTCTCCTTAAAATTTTTAATTATTATTTTTAAATTTTTGTTGGTTTTGGTTTAATTTAAACTCTTGTTCGTTATTTTGGGGAACATAATATTTTTTGTTTGCTAATTCACGTGGCAAATATTGTTGATTAACATAGTTATTTTTAAAATCGTGTGGATATTTATAACCATGAACACCTAATTTTATTGCTGATGCATAATGAGCATCACGAATATGATTTGGAATTGAATATTGTTTGCCATTAGCAGCATCTTCAAATGCTTTATGATAAGCAAGATACACAGAGTTTGATTTATTTGATAAACAAATTTGTAAAACTAAATTAGCTAAAATTACTTGATTTTCTGGATATCCTAAAAATCGACAAGAATTAATTCCTTGATCAACACGTAAACATAGATTAGGATTAGCTAAACCTATATCTTCATGAACACAAACACTAATTCTTCGATAAATCGCTTCAAAATCACCTATGATTATTAAACGTGCTAAATAATATAAAGCTGCATCACAATCACTTCCACGCATTGATTTATGAAAAGCTGATTTTAAGTCATGAATTTCATCGCCATCACTCGCTCCTAATGCATATGATTCTTGCATAATTCGTTTTAATAATACATAATCAACTTTATGTTCTTTATATAATAAGTGAATAATTTCTAGCGTATTAATAACAGCTCGTAAATCACCATTAGTTTTAGTAATTAATAAATTAAAAGCTTGTGGTTCAAAAACTTCTTCAACATTAATCAAAGTTTTAATTCGTTCACTAATTTGTGAACTCGTTAATGGTTTTAATGATAATAGTTGGCAACGACTTCTTAAAGCAGGGTTAATAACAAAAAATGGATTTTCAGTTGTTGTCGCAAATAATTTAATTTTATTTGCTTCAATAATTGGTAATAAAATATCTTGTTTATCTTTATTTAATCGATGAATTTCATCAATAATGATAATAAAGTTATTTAAATCTAATGCTTGTTCAATGATTTGCATTAATTGCTTTTTTGAATCAACAACAGGATTAAAAAAAGCAAATGGAACCTTTAAATCTTGTGCTAAAACTTTAGCAAGCGATGATTTTCCTACACCTGGGGGGCCATAGAAAATTAAATTGAATACTTGATGGTGATTAACCATTTTTCTAATTATACCAATTTCATCTAATAAATCTTTTTGACCAACAATGTCATCAATACTATGAGGATTTTTTAGAGTTTTAATTAATTTATCTAGCATACTATTTTTGGTTAACCATTAATTTATATAGCTCTTTACTATCAAAACCAGAAGTCTTACTTACTTCTTTGCAAGCATCTTTTAATTTAAAGTTTTGTTTAATTAAAGTACGAATTTCATTTAAACATTCATTAATATCATTGTTTTTAATAACATCAAAATTCGTTTTATTATCAATAACAATTACAAATTCACCTTTTTCAGTAATTGGAGGTAATTGTGAAAGATAACCATAGTAGTGGCTTTCATTTTTCTTTGTTAATTCACGACCAATAAAAACTAAAACATCTCCTCATGTTTCATAAACATCCATTAAAGTTGTTTGTAGGCGATGTACAGCTTCATAAATAACAAAAGTTGTTTGTAAATTTTTGTATTGTTTTAATTTCTCAACGCGTTGTTTTTGTGTTTTACCTAAAAAACCTAAAAACATAAAATCTTGTGAACACATTCCACTAGCAACTAAAGCATGCATTAAACTCGATGGTCCATTAATAACTTGAACTCCAATATTTTGGCGATGACATTCATTAATTAATTTATAGCCAGGATCTGAAATTGTTGGATAACCCGCATCACTAACTAAAGCAGTTGGGTATTTTTTAATATAATTAATGGCTTCATTTAATTTTTCAACTTCATTAAAATTATGAAAACTAACAAGTTTTTTATAATCATAGATATTTAATAAATGTAATAGTTTAGATGTCATCCGTGTATCTTCGCATAAAATAACATAAGCTTCATTTAAAGATTTAATAACACGTTCACTAGCTTCTTCAAGATTACCAATAGGTGTAGCAATGATAGATAAGATATATTCTTTATCACATAATTTCATAAGTTAAAATTCCTTAATAATAGCTTTAATTTGTTCTAATGTTTTTTGCATCATATTTAATCTTTTAAATAATTGTTTATGATTACAATAACTAATATTTAAATAATCACAAAGCATTAAACGCATTTTTTTATTATTTAAATTAAGTGTTAAATATTCTAATCAACTAATTGATTCAATTGGATTAATAATAAAAGTTGCTTGTGATTTTAAAGCTTTTAATAAAGCATCGTTATTAGCTTCTGCAATTCCAATTTTTTTAGCATTATCTAACATACTATCTTTACTAATAAAACATTGCTTTGTGATACCATATTTTAAATAATTAGTAATTGTTTTACGAATTTTTTCACCTTGATAATCAGGATCTAAAAACAAAATAACCCCTTTTGATAATTGTGCTTGTTTAATTAAAGCTAAAGTTTTTTTACTAATTTCTGATCCATTAGTAGTAATAATTTGTGCATTAACTAATTGATCAATTTTTTGGGCATCTGTTTTACCTTCAACAACAATAACTTCTTGAATAATTGGTTTATTCATTAATTACTTATTATTCTTTTTAGTAAATAAGAATTTTGAATTCTCATCATGAACAAATGACATTGAACCAGCACCTTTTGAATAAATTTCAATACATTTAGCAATTGCTGGAGCAATACTTACGATTTCAAGACCTTCAAAAGGTTCGTTTTCAATTGTATCAGCGATGCAAACTTTATTGATAATTTTATCTTTAATTGCTTGTTCAAAACGTTCGCGAGCATTGTTATTAAATAAACCATGCGTTGCAATAATTGTTATTGATTTAGCACCCTTTTCACGCACAATTTTAGCAGCTCCTAAAATTGTTCCACCAGTATCAATCATATCATCAACAATTACGCAATCACGTCCTTGAACATCACCTAAAACATTATTAATTTCAACTTGATTTTTGCCAGATCGACGTTTATCAACAATTGCTAATGTCGCACCAGTAGCTATTGAAATTTCACGTGCACGTTTTACACCACCATAATCTGGTGAAACAATCGTTATATTTGATGAATCTTTATAAGCATCAAAATAATGTTTCATTAAAACTCACACAGCTTCTAGTGAATCAAAGGGAATATCAAAGAAGCCTTGTGTTTGTAAAGAGTGGATATCTCAAGTTAATACACTTGTTGCTCCTGCACTCTCAATCATCTTAGCAACTAAACGTGCTGTAATTGGTTCGCGTGGTTTAGCTTTTCGATCTTGACGAGCATATCCATAATAAGGAATTACAACACTAATTGCTTTAGCACTAGCTCGTTTAATTGAATCAATCGCAATTAATAATTCCATTAAACTATCATTAACAGGTTTTGATGTTGATTGAATAATAATTACACGACGTCCACGCACTGGTACTTGAGGAGCTACAATGAACTCACCATCAGCAAATTTATCAATTCTAATTGGTGATAATTCAATTTTAAGTAAATTAGCAATTTTATTAGCTAATTGATGGGAATTCGATAAACTAAATAATAATATATCATGATTTTTTGGCATTGACTTTTACCTACTTTAATTACCTTATTTCAAATTACTATAAACTTTTGTAAACAATTGACCAACTTGATATTGTTCGTTAAGTTCAACAATTCCTTGTGAATTAAAACCTTCAATATTTAATTCTTTTTGTGAACATAACATCCCAAACGAATCATAGTTCATTAATTTTGACTTTTTAATCTCATTGCCATTTGGCATTAATAAATTAGGTGTTGCGACAACTGTTTTTAAACCAACACGTGCATTTTGAGCGCCGCATACAATTTGTACTTGTTGATTACCAATATCAACTAAACAAACATGTAAATGCGTGTTAGGAATTAAATTAGCTTCTAAAATTACACCAACAATAAAACCTTTAAAATCATCATTTGGCACTAATTTTGTTTTTGTTAAATTGCTTAATTTTTGCATTAATTCTAAACTAGGATATAAATACCCCTCGCTTAAATTTTCTAGATATTTACTTGCATTTCATAAATTAAATCCAATTAATTCTTTATTGCGATAAAAAAGCAATAAGTCATCATTTAAAAATACTTGATGATCATATTGCTCATTATTTTTTAAAAATATTAACGTATCATTTAAACTTGTTCTATTATAATAAATATACATTTCAACTCCAATTTTTTAAAGAGATGGATCCTCTTTATTAATAAATTATAATATTAAATTAAGCTTATCTAACTTTTAATCATAGTTAATAATGAAGTTTTTATTATAATTTTTAAATAAGTTTTAGTTAACTAGAGGTAAATACATGAAAACAGCAATTTTAATCGATACTGGCGCTAATGTTTTAGATATTAAAGATGATAATGTGTATTTTGTACCCATTCAATTAATTGTTAAAGAACATCAAGTTGAACAACAATTAAAAGATGTTATTGATGTTAGTCAAGAACAATTAAAACAAATATTAATTAATAAAACAAGTATTCATACTTCATTACCTTCACCAGGCTTTGTTATGAATAAATTAGACGAGTTATTTACAAAATACGATCGTGTTGTTATTTTAACGTTATCAAGTGGTTTATCAAGTTATTTTGAGTCTTTAAGTATTATTAAAGAAGATTATAAAGACAAGCATCTAGTATGTATTGACTCACGTTCTGTTTCCATTGGTATTTTATGATTAGTTGATGAAATCAATTCGCTACTAAAAAATAATCCAAGTGATGAAGAATTAATAGCATTAGTTAAAGAACGTTCACAAAAAATTATTGGTGGTGTTATTGTCAATAATTTAGATCAATTAATTGCGGGCGGGCGTGTTAAGAAAACTAAAGGAATCATAGCAAAAGCATTACGTTTAAAATTAATTGTTCGTTGAAATGGTCAATTAGATTTTATGGATAAAACACCAAATTTATCAATCGCTATCGATAAACTATTAGATATTATTAATGACCAAAATCAATGACGTACTAATGGTATTAAAAACATTGTTATTCTTACTGATTTAGAAAACGAATCACAAATCAATTCACTAAAAACATCATTACAAGAAAAAATCCAGCAAGATGTTGAAATTAAAGTTTCATATCTACCTGGATGTATTTATGCCCATGTTGGTTTAAATAATTTTGCTATTTTAATTGAAGCTAACTAAATTTTTATTTTAAATAATTAATATGACACAAAAAAATCTGATGCTAATTAAAAAGTCATCAGATTTTTATATCCTATTGTTTATTATGATTTAATTATTATTTATTTGCTTTTGGTACTGGTGGTAAAGGAGTTGGATTTTCTTTATTATCTTCTTTTGTAACGCTTAATGCTACTTGTTTTTGTTCATCACTTAAAGCAATTTCTTTACCATTAAGTGTTAATTTAGCGACAGTGTATTTTTGCCCTTGTGCTAAATTACTAATTTCAACATTAATTTTTTTAGTTGTTTTATCTAATACTGCTTTTGCTAAAGTTGGAGCAATAACATCTTTAGTATCAGATGCATCAACTTTTTTAGTAGATAATTCAACACTAATTTCAACTTTTGCTTCATCAGCTAATTCTAATGTACTTAATTCAAAACTTAAAGTTGATTTTGCATCAACAACTTTTGAAAATACAACTGTTTTAACAAGTAAATTGTCCTTCTTTTCAACTGCTGGTTTGCTTGGTGTTGTTTGTACTTCACCTTTTTTGTTAATTTTAACAAATTTTAAATTTTCGTTTACAACAACAAAACCGTGTGTTTTTAAAATTGAATCACTTGGTAAAATAATAATACTTTCACCAAGTTCTGGCTTACGGACTAATTTAATGTAGAATGTTTTTGTTTGTTTATTAAATATAATACCATCATTTACTTTAGCGTTAAAAACTTGTGAGTTTTTTGTTTTATCAACTGGTGTAATTGAAGTTGCAAAGCTAATTTTTTCTAATTGTGCTTTTTCACTATCTTTTAGTTTGTCATAGTTAGTGATTTCATATGCTACATAGTAATTATTATTTTCGTCTTCAACTAATTTATCGCTTAATTTAGATTGTACGTTTGAACCATAACATGAAGCTACTGATGCAATAACACTCACACCAATTAAAGCACTACCTATTGTTAATGCTCAAAATTTCTTATTTTTTAATATCTTCATCTTGTTTTCTCCTATTTTTGGATTATTTACTCTTTAATAAAAATAGAATACAATAAAAACATATAAATAAAACGTAAATGTGTGCAACACATCTACGTAAATATTATAGTGCTTTTGTGTAATTTTTTAATAAAAGGGTTTAGTATTGTTTTTTATACATTTCTTCACCGTAAGCAATCACTTCTTCAACGTCTTTTAATCCAGTTCCAGCAGGAATTAGGTTTCCTAAAATAACGTTTTCTTTTAGACCAATTAACATGTCTTTTTGTGAACGTGCAGCAGCATCGGTTAAGATTTTCTTTGTATCTTGGAATGAAGCAGCAGATAAGAATGAACCTGATTTACTTGGTGCATGATCTAAACCAAATACTTGGTTAATTGCACTTGGTGGTTTTTTCTTATTAACAAGCATACTTTGAGCAACTTCAGTAAATTCATTAATACTAATTGTTTCCCCAACAAACAATCCTGAATCACCTGGATTAGTAATTGTTACTTTATTTGTAAGTTGTGAAATAATTACTTCAATATATTTATCTGAAATTTCAATCCCTTGCATACGATAAACTTTTTGAACTTCTTTAATAATGTAATGACGTACATTTTCAATACCTGCATATTTTAGTAAATCATTAACATCGATTGACCCTTCAGTTATTTTTTGACCAGCAACAACATTATCACCTGTTTTAATACGTAAAACAGCGTTTGGACGTGTTGGATAACTTACAAAGTTATCTTTATTGTATTTAATTACAACATTATAACCATTAGTGTTTGAATCTTTTTCAATTCGATCAACAGTGCCTTTAACTTGTGAAATAATTGCTTTTTCATTTTCTTGTGGTTGGATGCAATCAAATAATTGTTTAATTCTTTCAAAACCTTGGGTAATATTAGTATCACCAGCAACCCCACCAGTATGGAAGGTACGCATTGTTAACTGTGTACCTGGTTCCCCAATTGATTGAGCAGCAATAACCCCAATTGCTGTACCAGTTTCGATTAATTTGTTTGTTGATAAGTCTAAACCAAAACATTTTTGACAAACACCATAAAGTGATGAACAATGCAGTGGTGAACGAACTTCAACTTCACGAATACCTGAATTTTGAATCATATTAGCGATTTCATTAGTAATTAATTTATCACCTTCAATAATCAATTTATTTTTTGTATCATAAATTGGATTAATACTAAATCGTCCAACAATACGATCTTTTAATGATTCAATTGAAGTATTATCTTTTGTATTTCGAATTTCACGAACAATAATACCTTCTTTTGTACCACAATCATTACCTTTAATAACAACAGCTTGTGTTGAATCAACTAATTTACGAGTCATGTATCCTGATTTCGCAGTTTTCATCGCTGTATCGGTCATCCCTTTACGAGCACCAAATGATGAGTTGAAGTATTCACTAACTGATAATCCTTCAATAAATGAGTGTTTAATTGGAATTTCAATTGTATCTTTAATAACACCACTATTATTTTTTTGATCATAATTATATGATTTTGACATTAACCCACGCATCCCTGCTAATTGAGTAAAGTTTGATGTATTACCACGAGCTCCTGATTTAGCCATGATTACGATTGGATTGTCTTTATATTCATCAGAATTAATTAACTTCTCAATATCGTGAGTAACTTTGTCTTTTGTTTGTGATCAAGCTTGAACAACTTTTGTATATCGTTCATCATCAGTTAATTTTCCATCTAAATAAAACTCGCGAAGTTTTGCAACTAGTTCATCAGTTTCTTTGAAGTATTCATATTTTTGATCATAAGATGGAATGTCAAAAGCAGAAATACTTGTCGCTGAAATCATTGAGTATTTAAACCCTAAAGCCTTAATTTTATCCATTGTTTGAGGTACAACTTCAATTTCAGAAACTTTGTATAAATAATCAATTACTGTTGATAAAGTCTTTTTAGTTAAAGGTTCTTTTAGGTTGTAAGCTTTTAGATAATCTAAAATGCTTTCATGCATTCCAATAATTTCGAATTGGTTATCACCATATAAATTTTTAACATCATTAATATATGGGAAATTTGTTGGGAATGCTTGGTTGAAAATAATCTTTCCAACTGTTGTAACTAAAATACCTTCTTTGCTAAATGATTTATTATCAAAAGCTTTTGTTGTAATTCCAATTACATCATTGATTCGTATTGTTTTTAGTTTATAAGCACGAATGGCTTCATCTTGTGTTGCAAAGATGTGGAAATGATTAATAAATTCAATTCTTGCTTGAACTGGATCTTTAAGTATCATTTCTTCAATTGGTTGAGGGAATTTTTCTTTTGTTAAATAGTAAATTCCTAAAATCATATCTTGAGTTGGAGTAATAATTGGTTTTCCATCTTTTGGTCCAAGAATATGTCATGAAGCTAAAAGAATTGAACGTGCTTCAGCTACTGCTTCTTTTGATAAAGGAATGTGAACAGCCATTTGGTCCCCATCGAAGTCCGCATTAAAAGCAGTTGTAACTAATGGGTGTAAACGAATCGCTTTTCCATCTACCATTTTTGGTTCAAAGGCTTGAATACCTAAACGGTGTAATGTTGGGGCACGGTTTAAAATTACAGGACGTTGTTTAATAACTTTTTCAACAACTGGTCAAATTTCATCATCTTGTGCAAGAATTTTTTGTTCAGCTAATTTAATATTGGCACAAATTGGTTGAATTTCATTACCAAATTCATCACGTTTACGAATTAATTCAGAAATAATGTATGGTCTAAATAGTTTTAAAATCATTAAAGCAGGAATACCTACCTCATACATTTTTAACTCTGGACCAACAACAATTACAGAACGACCTGAGTAATCAACACGTTTTCCTAATAAGTTTTGTCTAAATAACCCTTGTTTTCCTTTAAGATGATTTGATAATGATTTTAAAGGACGTTTATCTTTACCAACAACTGGTTTTTTACGTGAGTTATTATCAAATAATGAGTCAACTGCTTCTTGTAATAAACGTTTTTCATTATCTAATAAAATTTCTGGAGCATCTGTTGCTTGCATTTGTTTTAAACGTTCATTACGGATAATAATTTTACGATAAAAATTATTTGTATCAGAAGTTGTAAAACGACCACCATCTAAAGAAATAATTGGTCGTGTTTCAGATGGAGTAACAGGAATTCTTGTCATTACCATTCATTCTGGTTTTGAACCTGAATCTTTAATTCATCTTACACATTCTAAACGACGTAGTAAACGTTTTGTTTTTTGATCATAAGCATTAGGTGAATTTTGAATAGCTTGTTTAATCTTTTCGTGTTCTTCTTCAAGATTTAGTTTTTCTAATAATTCATGAATAGCTTCAGCACCAATTCCAAAACGTACACCAGTGTGTTTTTCAATGAAAGCCATTACATCTTTCACTGAAAAAGGAATATTAGAATCTTTTAACATTTGATCATATGTTACAGCTAAACGATAATCAAAATCTTGAATTAATGCTTCACGTTCGTGATTCAATTCTTCTTCAATTCTTTCTTGAATATTACGTAATGTACGACGTAATTTATTACGTGATCTAATTGAATTCTTTGGTGATGTTAAATCTAAAACTTCTTTTTTATTAAAAATTGACTTACCATCATATTCGTTGTTTCCTTCATCTAAAACGATGTAATTAACAAAATAAACTACTTGGTCAACTTCTTTGTATGTAATATCTAATAATAATGAAATTTTTGATGGAGAAGGTAATTCTTTTGTAAATCAAATGTGGGCAACAGGTGCTGCTAATTCAATATGACCCATTCGTTCGCGACGCACGATTGATTCAGTAATTTCAACGTGACAACGTTCACAAACTTTACCCTTATGTTTTACTTTACGATACTTTCCACAGTAACATTCATAATCTTTTGAAGGCCCAAAAATACTTTCATCAAACAACCCATTTGGCTCTGGTTTTAATGATTTGTAATTAATCGTTTCAGGCTTAGTAATTTCACCTTTTGATCAACTTAAAATTTGTTCTGGTGAAGCAATGGAAATCGTTAGTGATTTAATCCCTTTTTGACTCATATTATTTTACCTTTCTATCACTTAGAAGTTTTCTTCATCATCATAATCGTTATCATTAAAGTCTGTATTAAATACTTGTTGATTATTTTCATTAATTTCTTTAATACTTTCATCAAAAATAACTTCATCATCGTCATTATTTAAACGATTTTGGTTTAGTGTGTACTCGTTAATGTCGATCATACGATCATCTTTTGTTTCAACAGTAATACACAATCCTAACCCTTGCATTTGTTTTGTTAGTAATTTAAATGATTCTGGCATTCCATCAGCAACAACATCATGACCTTTTATAATTGCATTATATGCTTGATTACGGCCTTGAACATCATCTGATTTAATAGTTAGAATTTCTAATAAGTTATAGGCTGCACCATAAGCTTCTAAAGCTCAAACTTCCATTTCACCAAAACGTTGACCACCATTTTGTGATTTACCACCTAATGGTTGTTGTGTAATCTTACTATATGGACCAACAGAACGACTATGAATCTTATCATCAACCATATGGTCTAGTTTCAACATGTATGTTAATCCAACTGAAATTAAACCATCAAAAGCTTCTCCAGTTCTTCCATCATATAAAACTTGTTTTCCTTTATTGTTTTCAATATCAATGTTTGCTTCATTCATAATATCAACAATGTCATCATGGTTAGCACCATCAAATACTGGTGTTGAAATTTTAATTCCAATATCATCATATGATAGTCCTAATTCTTTTAAAACAATAGTAATATCGATTAGATCAATATCTTTTGGTTGTTTTGCTTGTTTATGTTTAATTAAATTAGTAATCTTTTCATAAAGCTTTTTAGCGATAATTTCATTAATTCCAAATAATGAAATATATTTTTCATAACCTAATTGATCAATAGCAATTTGAATTAATTGTTTTTTACCAATTTCAGCAGCAGCATAACCTAAGTGTAATTCTAAAATTTGGCCAATGTTCATACGACTAGGTACACCTAATGGGTTTAGCATGATATCAAGTGGTGTTCCATCTTTTAAGAAAGGCATATCTTGGATTGGTACAACTTTTGAAACAATCCCTTTGTTACCATGACGTCCAGCCATTTTATCCCCAACTTGGATTTTACGTTTTTGAACAATATAAACTTTAATAATTTCGATAACGTCATCTGGTAATTCGCTACCATTTTCATCAGTTGATTTAATTCTTTTAACAGCTGCAACAATACCTTCTTGACCATGTTTTACTTTTAGAGATGAGTCTTTAACTGTTTTTGATTTATCACCAAAAATTGTTTGTAATAAACGATCTTCTGGAGCAGTTTCAACATTTCCACGCGGTGTTGTTTTTCCAACTAGAACATCACCTTCATGTACTTCAGCACCTACTAAAACAATCCCTTGGTTATCTAAGAAACGTTTGGCAGTATCAGAAACGTTTGGCATATCACGTGTAATTTCTTCATCACCATTTTTTGTTTTCATACATTGAATTGTATGTTCATCAATATGGATTGATGTAAACACATCTTGGTCAACTAAACGTTCAGAAATAATAATTGCGTCTTCAAAGTTATAACCACGTCAAGTTGTATAACCAACTAGAATGTTACGTCCTAAAGCTAATTCTCCATTTTGCATTGCAGGTCCATCACCAATCGTTTCAGATTTGTGAACTTTTTGACCAATTTTTACAATTGGAATTTGGTTATTACATGTGTCTTGGTTTGACTTACGATATTTAATTAATTTATATTCATCTAATTTATCATTATCGTTTTTAATAACAATTTTTTGACTATCAACAAATTCAACAACACCATCATTTTTAGCAACAACAGCCATTCCTGAGTCGTGTGCAATTTTGAATTCTGTACCTGTTCCCACAATTGGTGCATATGGTTTAATTAAAGGTGTTGCTTGACGTTGCATGTTTGATCCCATTAAAGCACGTGCCCCATCATCGTTTTCAATGAAAGGAATTGCTGAAGCAGCAATTGACACAACTTGTTTTGGTACGATGTCAATAAAATCAACTTCATGCGGACTAAATAAACCTGTTGAACCACGATAACGAGCAACAACTTGTTCATCTAAAATTCGTTTATTTTCATCTAATTGAACTGATGATTCTGCAATAATATAGTTGTCATCTTCATGTGCTGTTAAATATTTGCATTCTTCTTTTACGACACCATCTTCAACAACGTAATAAGGAGCAACAATAAAACCATTTTCATCAACTTTAGCAAGTGATGCTAAAGACATAATCAACCCAATATTCATACCTTCAGGTGTTTCGATTGGACAAATACGTGAATAATGAGAGTGGTGAACGTCACGAATATCTAAGTTAGGGTCTTCACGACTAATTCCCCCAGGTCCCATCGCTGAAATACGACGTTTATTAGTTAACTCTGCTAAAGGGTTTTGTTGATCAATAAATTGAATTAATTGGTGTGAATTAAAGAAGTCTTTAACAAGACTTTGGAATTGCTTTGTATTAATAATTGATTTAACACTAATTGCTTTTTTCTTTTCTTCATCACTCATATCGCTTTCTTCAACTTCACGATCAAGTTCTGTGTCAATTCCTTTATCATTAACATTAGTAATGTTATTGCTTGAACCATCTGAAATAGCTAATTTTTCGTTAATGAATTTTTCAATACGAGCCATACTTGTAGCAATACGTGCACGTAGTAATTCGTGAATTAATTTAAGTCGTTTATTACCTAAATGATCAATATCATCAAATTCACCAATTTCATAATTTAAATTGTAAATGTAACTTGTAGTTGCTACTAAATCAGCTACAGTTAATGTTTGTAGTTTGCAACCTGGTGCTAAACCAACAATTTCTGTTGTTTCATCTCTTAAATCATTATCTTTATAAACTGCAATACTTTCGTATTCTAAAAATTGTTCAATTTCAGTTTCTAAAGCGATTGGTAATAAATTAATTTTTCTTGTTCACTTAATGTTTTTATCTCGTGATTCTTTTTTAATTAATTCAATATGTTCTTTAGTAATTAATGTATCTTTTGGAATTAAAATATTGTTCTTCTTGTCAATAATATCACGTGCAATTACTTTTTGATATAAACGTTCACTTAATAGTAATTTCTTTTCAAATTTATAACGTCCTGCACTACTAATATCATATAGACGTTTGTTAAAGAAATGCTGTTGTAAAGCAAGTTGATATGAAGCTTTACCTAAATGTCTTAGTGTTTCAACATTTTTAATATTAATACCTAATAATTCAACAATGTCTTTAGCTGCTTTTTCACTAATAATGCAATTAATGATTTCTTCTCGTTCATCATATAATTTTTTGTTATTTTTAATGAAATTAGCGTCTTCAACATCTTTATTTTCGTGTAATAAAGCATCAATTTCATCACTTTTTTCAACATAATCAAAAATTAATTCTTTTAATTTTGATAAAAGTGGTGAACCTTGTTCAATATATTCTTCTCTTAATTTGTTATTTGATTCACGACGATCAGCTTTTTCATGAATATCGTGTGCATCACTATAAATTTTAAAAATAATTTCATTTTCTTGTGAATTTTCAAAAATATATTCTGGAGAGTATTTTTCAACTTCTAATGACTCACGAATTTCTTTTTCGTTATTAAAGATTTTTAAAATTTCAGCACTTGTTAAACCAAAAGCTTTTAATAAAGTAGTTATTGAAAAAGTTTGCGCATTGTCCCCTGATGAATCACGGGCAACAATTTGAATGTTATGACGATCTTTTGGAATATATCCAAGCATTAAAGTTCCTTTTGAAGGGTAAATTTCACAAATTTTACCTTCAAACAAACGTTTACGTGAACCATTTAATTTAATACTTGATTTACCAAGTACATAAATCCCTGGCGATCTAACAATTTGTGAGATAACAAACTTTTCAATTCCATTAATAACAAAAGTTCCCTTTTCTGTCATTTTAGGAATTGCCCCTAAATAAATACCATCTTCACCAGTTTTAGCATTTCGTTGTGCACGTTTTACTTCACCAGTATAATTATCTGTTAATTCTAAATCGATATAAATTGGTGTTTCAAATGTTTTACCTTCATCACGACAAGCACTTTCATCTTTTGTTGGTTGTTTAATTTTTAAACCTTTAAATGCTAGTGTATACTTACCTTGAGGAGATTTTAATGGAAAAATACCAGAAATTACTTCCTTTAAATCTTTTTCCATAAAACGTTTAAAAGATTCGACTTGGATTTCAAGTAAGTTTGGTCCTTCAAAATTAGATTTAATTTTTGAGTAATCTCTTCGCGTTACTTTATCAGTAATAAATTTCTCAGTATAATTTTTATTATTTTGCATATTCTAATTAGTACCTCACAAAAATAGAAAAAAGCCTATTTATTACACAATTGTGCTTAAATAGACAGAATATTTTATAATTATACTATATAGAGGCATTAATAATAAAATTATTTTTATTTTAAATAAAAACAAATAAAAGCTCATATTTTTTAAAATCAAAATCAAGAAATTCTAGCAATTCTTTTTGATTTGATATTTTGTTTTGGCTAACGATAAAATTAGTATTTTTTAATAACAAATCATGGTTTCGATCTTCGTTAACGACAAATAAAATACTAAAATTAAAATTACATTTTAATAAGTCATAAATTGTTTGTTCATAATTTTTATCAACTAAATTAACAACTAATAATTTATGAAGATTTGTTTTTAAATTGTGAAAATCTAATATTTTTGATTTAATTTCATTTGGAATTAATAATTTGACACTTGCAAATTCTATTTCTTGTTTAATATCATTGTTTTCTGTTTCTAAAATAATTGATTGCATTACACTAACAGCGTTAATAGGATCAATTCCGGCTGCTGTTTCACCAGATAACATTGTTGCATTTACTTTTTGATTAACAGCATAATATACATCAGTGACTTCAGCGCGTGTTGGAAGAAGATTACGTTCTAATGAATCTAACATTTGTGTTGCTATAATACAATATTTATTGTATTTATGACATAATTCAACGATTTTATTTTGATAAATAGGAATCTTATAAAAAGGTACTTCTAAACCTAAATCACCACGTGCAACCATAACTCCATTAGTGTTTTTAATAATTTCTTCTAAATTATCAATGGCTTCTTGTGTTTCAATTTTTGCAATTAATTTAGGAGTAAATGATTGATCTTTTAAAAGTGCTTTAACTTCATTAATTTGTTTAACATTAGAAACAAAAGATAATGCTAGATAAGGGATTTTTAAATTAGCTGCTAAATTAATATCATCTATATCTTTTTTTGATAAAAAAGGCAAACTATAATTGCTATCAGGTAAATTTAAACGTTTATTTGTTTTTAGTACATGATTATTTTTAGCAATTGTATAAATAATATTTTTTGAAGAATCAATTTTTTTAACAACTAAAATTAGTTTGCCATCGTCCACTAAAATTCGATCATTAGCTTTAACATCGTTGATCATATTATATTTTTTGCTAGCATCAATAACACTAAATTCATTACGTTTACCTATAATTTGTTTTTGACAATGTATTATAACTTCACTATCTTTAGCAATGAAATTATCTTCGCTCATTTGACAAACACGAATTTCAGGTCCTTTTGTATCAAATAAAATTTCGACTTTAATTTTTAAATCATGAGCAATT
Organism: Ureaplasma urealyticum serovar 8 str. ATCC 27618; assembly: GCF_000169535.1. Taxonomy (NCBI): domain Bacteria; kingdom Bacillati; phylum Mycoplasmatota; order Mycoplasmoidales; family Mycoplasmoidaceae; genus Ureaplasma; species Ureaplasma urealyticum. Next base: position 206,489 of record NZ_AAYN02000002.1, on the reverse strand, counting down.
TCTTTAATTAATTGTGAACGAAAAATATGAATTTCTTGTTCGCCATGACTTAAATTCATACGAAAAATATTAACACCATTTAAAATTAAGTTTTTAATATGTGAATTAACTTGTTGTGCTTCATTTTGATTTTTTAAATCATTAAACTCTGCTCAATTAGAAAACGATTTTGTTGTTGCAGGACCAACTGTTGCAATAATGCGTGTTTTTGAAAACATTAATTTTCCCCCTAATCATTAAATTTAATAACTTGTGGTTTAATGTCATTTTTATTAACAACTACATACATATTACTTGTATTTTCAATTTCGTTTTTATTAATAATAAAATCAACTAATACACTAGCACTATCTTTTGCTAATTGTAGATCAAAATCAATTACTGGAGCTCCTCGTTGTAAATAATTTAAAATTGTCACTCGTAAGGTTTGATGTAATTTTTGAGCAAAGGCTTTTTTTAATGCTTCATATCATTGTTGATCATAAATTAATTCTTGAACAATAATTAATGGATCATATTCTTTAGCTAAAGTTATTTTAGTTTTAACTAAATCAATCACTTGATCAACACTATATTTTGGATCCTGATTAGTTAAAGTTAAGATTGGTTTTAGTTGTCCAATACTATTATTAACTAATCATGGACATTGATGGCCCATAATTTCAACTAAACTAAAAGCATTATGAGCTTTTGCTGTGTAATTTAAACATGTTAGTAATTGTTGATTAAAATGTGCAGCACTTGATGCACCAATACACATTTGTGTTTGGTTAAAATCATTATCAATTGTATGTAATATACCATAAACTTCAAAACCTAAATCTGTTAGTACCAAACCTGCTTGCATACTTCCTTGACCACCTAAAATAATGATCTTGTGTATGTTATGTTCTAATAAATTCTTTTTAATTACTTGTGTTTTTTCATCATTAACATTTAATTTAATAAAACGACTTGTTTTAATAATTGTTCCTTGTTCTTTAAAATAAACATCAAAGATATGTTTATTTTTAATTGGTTCAATTAAATTATTATACAATCCTAATAGTCCTTCAATTCCTACAAAAACATTGAAATTACTATCCATTAATTCATGAATTAAAGAAACTAAAGAAGCATTCATTCCTGGTGCATCACCACCTGAAGTAATAATTAAAATATTTTTAGTTGAATTTAAAAAACTTGTTTGGCTCATAAACTAATTTATCCTTTAATTCTTGTTCAATTTCTAAAATACGATTATATTTTGCAATTCGTTCAGAACGTGATAATGAACCTGTTTTAATTTGTCCAGCGCCCACACCTATTGCAAAATCAGCAATAAAAGTATCTTCGGTTTCCCCAGAACGATGTGAAATAATAGTGTTAATATTATTTTCTTGTGCATATTTAATAACATCTAATGTTTCACTAATTGTTCCAATTTGGTTAGGTTTAATTAAAATAGCATTTGTAGCTTTAAAATTAATTCCCTTTTGTAAATATTTTAAATTTGTGCAATATAAATCATCGCCCACTGATTGAATGTGTGGATTGTTTTTTAAAAATAATGAAAAACCATTTCAATCATTTTCATCAAAACAATCTTCAATTGAAATAATTGGGAATTGCGATGCTAAATCACTTCAATATTTTGCTCATTCATCACTACTAAATGAAGTTTGTTCAAGATTAGTGTTGTGTGATAGTGCTTTTTTAAAAACATATTTTTCGTTTTCATACAATTCACTAGATGCTACATCTAAAGCGAGACAAACTCCTTGTTTTTTTGAAGGAAAATAATGTGCTTTTTTAATGGCACGAACTAATAATTCTAAAGCTGCATAATTATCATTTAACATTGGTGCAAAGCCACCTTCATCACCTTTCGCTGTATTTAAATGATTAGCTTTTAAAATTTTAGCTAATTCATGAAAAATTTCAGATCCTGTTTGGATTGCTTGCGAGAACGAGATTGCATTTAATGGAACAATCATAAATTCTTGAATATCTAAATTATTATCAGCATGTGCTCCTCCATTAATAAAATTCATTAATGGAATTGGTGCATAATAGTGTTCATCATAGTTGTGCATTAAATCTTCTTTAATGTATTGATATAATGGTTTAGAAGCAGCAACTGCACCACCCTTAACAATTACAATAGATACCCCTAATAAAGCATTAGCACCTAGTTTTGTCTTATTTTCAGTTCCATCTAAATTAATTAATAAATTATCTAATTCAAAAAAATTCAAGACATTTTTATTAAGTAAGTGAGGACGAATAATATTATTAACATTTTGAATTGCTAATTTAACTGACTTACTAAAAAAATAATTTGCATCACCATCACGTAATTCTAGTGCTTCTTTTGTCCCTGTTGAAGCTCCAGATGGTACCATTGCAACTACACTTTGATCATTTTCTAGAAATAATTTAACAGCCACTGTTGGCTGACCACGCGAATCAAGAACTTGATAGGCTAATAAATCAACTATTTTCATATATTTAATTCCTTATTTATAAAACCTTATTTAATTTCTAAAAACTCATACATTAATTTTATGTTAAAAATTAAAAAAATATTAAGACAAATAATTAAATAAATGCCATTAATATTTTTTATAAATCTAATTCTTTAAAAATTTCTTCTAAACTTGGATCTGGAGCGACGATTTCTTGTTTAGTTTTTCTTTTTCTTATGTTTAAACCATCTTTACGTTGGCGTGGTTTAATTTTTCAATTATCATTAACCGTTAAACATAATTTAATAACTTCACTTAGATAATAAACAAAACTAATAATAAATATAATTCCAGCAATTGTATAGGTGAAATAAATTAATTTTGCTTTTGTAAAATAAAGATCACTATTGTAATTATATGAAGGATTGAAAGTTAAATTTTCATTATTAATTTGGTGTTTACTAATATCTAGTAAACTAACTTGTGGATCATTAATTACTGGTAAGTGATAGTAATTAATATAAGTATTTAAGATTTTAACTTTTTGAGTTGGATTTAGTGTTTGATTATTAAGAACACTTGCTTTTAATCATGCATAATAGCTATTATTAATAATTTGATTAAAGTTTGGCGTAATCATAATAATGATAAACAAGTATAAAACAACAAATAAAATTAATCAAGCAACTATTAAGTGTAATAAACTCAATTTTCATGCACGCATAACACCAATCATACTTAAATTAAATGTAAATGTAAAAAGATAACAAATAAATAAAACAATGCTAGATATCCCGCTTGCATTTAAGGTTACATTAAAATTTAAAGTTTGATTTAAATACAATAATGATTGCGAATCAATTTTATAAATATAAGTGCTTGATGCATTAGTTCATTGATCAACTTTATTAATTAAAAAACCGATTTGGTGTGGAGTTGTAATTGCTAAAATAAAAAATCAATGTAAACAAACTAAGCTAAAAATAATTAAAAGGATGTGCGAACAAGTATAAATTTTAGCTTTTTTTTCCATATAAAACTCCTTGATATACCAAATTATTATAATAACATAAAACTATTTATGAATCTTTTTTATCATGCTAGAAGCTGCCATTTCTATTGGTTTTTTAATATTTAAATATTCTAAAATTGTTGGAGCAATATTTGCTAAACTAAATTTTTGAGTTTGATCAAAAACTATATTGTTATCAGTAATAATAAATCAAACATCATTAATACTATGAGAAGTAATTATTTGTCCATTAGCATCAATCATAGTTTCAGCATTACCATGATCACCTGTAATCATTAATACACCATTGTTTTTTTTAAAAAAATCATATAATTTTTGAATTTCACTATCAACACTTAAAATAGCTTGAATTGTTTGTTTCATGTTCCCACTATGACCAACCATATCAGGATTAGCATAATTAACAATAAAGACATCGTGATCAAAATAGTGATCAATAATAGTTTTTGTAATCAAACTAGCTGACATTTGTGGACATAAATCATAAGTAGCAACTTTTTGTGAAGGAATTAAATATTGCGTTTTTGATGCATAATGTTTATTAATCCCGCCATCAAAGAAAAAAGAAATATGTCCATATTTTTCTGTTTCAGCAACTCGTGCTTGTTTTATGTGATGATCATTTAAAACATCGCCTAATGTATTATTTAAATTTTGTTTTTCAAATAAGGTTATAGCATCAACATCAGGAAATGGCACTAAAGTAATTAAATGAATATCTTTAATTAAAAAAGGATTGTGGTAATTAAATTTTCGGTTTGGTTTAAGTAAATGCGCTAATTGGCGCATGCGATCTGAACGATAGTTGGTTAAAATCACTTTTTGATATGGTTTTAAATTATATTTTTCATCATTATTAAAAACAATAGGTTCAACAAACTCATCACTTTCATAATGATTTGCAATTGATTGTGCAACTTCTAATAAACTTTGCTCACAAATTTTGTCTTGTTTAATAAACATCGTATTAAACGCTTTTTGCGTACGTTCTCATCGTTGGTCACGATCCATTGCAAAATAACGTCCACTCAAACTTTTTATAATGACATTATATTGTGTTTTTAAGGCATTGATTTGTTCAATGAATTGAGCAAAACCATAAGGATAATCATCACGACCATCAGAAATTAAATGTAAAACAACTTGATTGTTGTTTTTAACTAATTCTTTAATAATTCAATGAATGTGTTCATAATTGCTATGAACTAAACCATTTGAATACATCCCTACAACATGAACAATTTCATTATTAATATCATTTAGAACTAAACTTTCATAATCAAGACGTTTAGTATAACTATTAATATTAGCATTATCATTTAAAATGATACGACCTGCTCCAATTGTTAAATGACCAATTTCACTATTTCCTGCTTGGTTTTCAAGTAAACCAATTGGTTGCTGTGCAGCACTAATTTCAAGTGTAGGATAATTTTTAATTAAATAGTTTAATGTTTTAGGATTAGCTAAATAAACTGCGTTTGTATCATCTTTTTTACCAATTCCTAATCCATCAATAATTATCAAAGCTAATTTTTTATTTAAACTCATATACAAATCCACTTATTTAACTAAATTTTATTATTTGCAAGCATTAATAATTTGATTAAAATTATTAACATCTAATGAAGCATTACCAATTAAAAATCCATCAATTAGTTTTTGTGTACACAATTCTTTAATATTATTAGCATTAACACTACCCCCATATAAAATAGGAATATTTAATCCAGTACAATTGTATAAATATGTTTTAATGCCTTCTATCATGTGATTAATATGTTTTAAATCAAGTGTTAAATTAGTACCAATTGCTCAAATTGGTTCATAAGCAATAATAATTTTTTTCAATCCCTTATAGTTAATAACATTAGCTAATTGACTTAAAACGAAACTAAGGGATTTTTTTTGTTCATAAACATCGAGTGGTTCACCAATACAAATAATTACTTGATCTAATAAATCCATGCAAATTTTTGTTTTTTGATCAATTATTGATTGCGAGCAATCAATACGAATCTCACTATGACCAACTAAAGTATTTTTGATATTAGAATCTAATAATTGTAAACAACTTATTTGACCAGTATAAGGTCCTTTAGAATAAGCTGATGGATTTTGAGCATATAATTTAACTTTTTTAGTTTGCGATAAATCAACAAATGTTTTTAAATATAAATCGCCTGGTGCTAAACCAATCGTTAATTTTTGTTCATCAAATGATATCAAGTTGTTTAAAAAATGATTAATTAATTCTTCGGTTGCATTCATTTTAAAATTAGCAATAATGTATTTCATTTTAACCATTCTCCCTTATAATCTTAAATAGATTATAATCAAAAAATGGGTTGTTTATTAAAGATGATAATAAAAATTATAAGTGTAGGTAAATTAAAACAAACTGGTTTTGTTAATTTAGTTAATGATTATTTAAAACGAATTAACTATTATTTAAAATGTCAAGAAATTGTTGTTAATGATGAGCCTGAGCCAACCCAAATTTCAACTAAATTATTAGAACAAATTAAAGATAAAGAAGCTAATAGAATTCTAAAAAACATTAATCAAAATGATTTTGTAATTGCTTTAATTATTGAAGGCAAAATTATTAGTAGTGAAATGTTAGCTGAAAATTTACAAAATTGATTAAATGCATCATATCCTAATATTTGCTTTGTAATTGGTGGTTCTAATGGATTGCATGAAAAAATTTATGAACGTGCTAACTATCACTTATCATTGTCAAAAATGACTTTCGCACATGGTTTAGCAAAAGTCATGGTTTGTGAACAAATATATCGAGCACTTAGTATTTTAAATAATGGAAAATATCATAAATAAATTATGCGTTTTGATCATATTCTTCAAATACTGAACACCCTTGTTGATCATATTTAATTAAATTAATAAATTTACCAATTTCAGGGATAATATTTTGTAAATCAAACTCGTAGATTTCAATTTCTTTTTCATCTTGATAATCGTTTTTTAAAGTGACAACGCTATCTTTAATGGAAATAATTGTATAAATTTTTTCGCTACGCTTGGCGGGCTTAATTAACATATTTTTCTTAAATGTCCTTTAATTAATAATTTGTAAACATAATAATGAATTTGCACATATTGCATTATTATGTATAAATTAACTATATAGTATACTATGAAAGTAAATCTTTTTTAATTAATTCTTTAAGTTCTAAACAAAAATCACCAAAAATAATAGAGATTTTTGTTTGATTACGCATAATTCCTTTTGCGCCTAAATGCTTTAATTCTTCATTATTTAATAAACTAGCTTCTTTCAATTCAATTTTTAGTGTATTAATTGTAGCATCAACGTTTGCTAAATTATCTTTTGAACCAACGCAATCATAAAATGCTGTTAAACTAAAAGGAATTTTTGATGATGTTGTTAAATGTGTATTTTTAATTTGTGATGTTTTTTTAGCTTTTGAAAAAAAGTAAATAGCAAAAATTCCAAGAGTAATAATACTTAAAAAAATGATTAATGATTTTTGTTTAGTGTTTAAATTTTTCATTTTTAACCTATTCTTCTTTAATAAACGATCTTCTTAATCTTTCAATATACTTTTTGTAATTATTTAAGCCATGAATTTGTAATGAGGCTTGGATTAATTTTACTTCAATAAAATCAATTTTATTATTAAAGTTAATATTATTTCCATCAACAACAAGATTTAAAGTTCTTTTAAATTTAATATTTGTCAAACTAATTTGATAATCTTTTCCAAAAACTACAGGAGCATTTAAACTTGAATATTTTAAATGATTAACAGGAAAAATTTCTAACATACTAAAACATGGTTGATTATTAAAAATAATTGGACCATGAGCAACTTTATTTTTACCAGTTGAACCACTTGGTGTTGCAAATAATAAACCAGATCCACGAAATTTTTCATAAAAAGTATTGTTTATACTAATATCACAGCTTGCTAATTCATTAGAAAAAATACTTAATTCATTTAAGCAATAAAATTTGTTTTCATTATTAATATTAACTTCGATTAAAAAAGCATTAGCATACATGCTTTCATCAACAATTTCATCTATATTAATTGTATTAATTCCATCATAAGAACTATAAAAACCTAATTGACCATAATTAATGCCAACAATTTTTCAATTTTGTTTTCATTGTTGGTTAACAAAATTAATAAATGAACCATCCCCACCTAATAAAAAAACAATTTGTGGCTTTTGCTCACTTCTTAAAAATGTTACCTTTTGATATTCTTTTAGTTTAGTTTCTAATAACAAAACACCTTTATCTTCTGTGCATTTATTTGGATTAAAACAATAAATATCATAAAAATAAACTGGTTTAACGTCCTTCATGAACAACTCGCTTAAAAATTTCAATTTCTTCTGAATCATAACCAATTTGTAAACGATATGGTTTATTATTTTTTGTTTGATAAATTAATGGCCGACGAATTAAATTCAAATCTTCTTGAATTAAATTTAATAATTCTTTTGTTGATAAATCTAAAAAGGTCTTTGATGTGATATTTAATCGCTTTGAAGATTCAGTTTTAAAAGAAATAATCGTTCCAAAACCATCTTCACAAAGTGATAGAATATCAATTAGCATGGAACGCTCAATTTTATCTTCACCGATAATAATTTTAGTGATTTCAATTTGGTTATTTCGAAAAAATCTAACAACCTTTTTGCACACCGCACAATTGGGACTATATAAAACGTAGATCATATTCCCTTATACTTTTATCTTCTTACAATTCTAAATTTACTTATATAATAAATAAGTATACAAAAAAAACATTAATTTTAAATGCTTAATTACAAAAAACAATTTAATAATAAAAGAGAGAACGTATGAAACGATTAATTTCAGGGATTCAACCAACAAATAATTTAACATTAGGAAATTATTTAGGAGCAATTAAAAATTTTGTAGATTTACAAAATGATTATGAAGTGTTTTTGTTTGTTGCAGACCTTCATTCACTAACACCAAACATTTTTGATAATACTAACTTTTTTGCTACTAAGCGTCAAATTATAGCTACATATTTAGCTGCAGGTATTGATCCTAAAAAAACATGTTTATTTTATCAATCAGATATTTTAGCAATTCCATTATTATCACATATACTACTATGTTCAACAAGTATTGGTGAACTTACACGTATGACTCAATTTAAAGATAAAAGTGCTAAAGCTACAAAAATGGCTAACAACACTGAAATGATTCCTTCAGGATTACTAACATACCCAGCATTAATGGCTGCTGATATTTTAGCTTTTAATGCTGATGTTGTTCCTGTTGGTCAAGATCAAAAACAACATTTAGAATTAACAAGAACGCTAGCTGATCGCTTTAATAAAAGATATGGACAAACTTTTAAATTACCTCAAGTTTATATTCCAAAAATTGGCGCAAAAATTATGGATTTATTAGATCCAAGCGTTAAGATGTCAAAATCCTCAAAAAATCCAAAGGGCGTTATTTTTTTAAATGATTCACGTGAACAAATTATTAAAAAAATTAAAGGCGCTTTAACAGATAACTTAAACCAAGTTAAATATGATGTTGAACAACAACCAAGTGTAAGTAATTTAATTACAATATATGCTTGTTTAACTAATTTAACTTTTGCAGAAATTGAAACAAAATATAATCAACAAAATTATGGCGTTTTTAAAAATGATCTAGCTAATATTGTTGCTGATTTTCTTGAAAACCTACAACAAAAAATTTCTTATTGATTAAATAGCCCAGAATTAGATATAATGATAGACAATAGTTGCGAGCGAGCTAATGATGTTGCAAACCAAAATGTGCAACTTGTCTTAAAACAAATGCAACTAAAATAATGGGTATATAATGAGGTAAAAATTAATGGGAAAAAACGATAAATATTTGATTGCTTGTGATTTAGATGGAACACTTTTAAATAATGAAAGTGATATCTCACAAAAAACAATTGATGGTATTAAAAAAATTATTGATCAAGGCCACATTTTTTGCATTGTTACAGGCCGACCTTTACGTGGTTCAATTCATATCTATGAAAAATTGGGTTTAAACACGTTGATGGCTAATTATAATGGGTCATACATTTCAAATCCATCTGATAAAAAATTTACACCAGTTAATATGACATTTAGTAAAAACATTGTGAGTGCAATTTTAAAAAATCGTTTTATTGCTAAAAATATTGTTAATGCTGTTGTTGAAGCCGATAATGTTGCAACTGTTTTGAATAGTAATATGGATTTAAATATTTGAAAATCATTTATCGATATTTTTCACGTGCCCATTCGTGATATGAACGAAAAAAATAATATACTAAATCAAACTAACAATGACATTAACAACCTCATTAAAGATGCCAATGCCCTTTTATTAAATGTAAATGATAAAGCCTTGTTTGATTCTATGGTTTATCATATCAAACAAATTGCCCCTACTTTAGCTGTTCGTAGTTGATCAGCTCGAATTGATGATAAATTCGAAGTTATTGAAGTTAATTCATCATTTGCTGATAAGGCAATGGCTATGAAATACTTATCTTCATACTATGGTATTCCATTAGAACGTTGTATTGCTTTTGGAGATGGCGAAAACGATTTAACAATGTTAAATAACGCTGGATATGGTTTTGCTATGAAAAATGGAACACGTCCTGCTAAATTGTTAGCACGTCACATTACAAAACACACTAACGTAGAAAATGGTGTTGTTTGAGAATTAGAATACGTTTTAAACGAAAAGAAATAAAAAATTAATTTAAATAATGTTCATCACGTGGGCATTATTTTTTTTATATAATTATTTTTAATTAATGATTTGAAAATGAGGTTATTGATGCGTACAAGTAAATACATTACTAAATATGATTACATTGGTTATTACACAAAACAAAAAGCAATGTGATTTTTTACAAATGCTGAAATTAAAGCAAAATTAGATTTAATGTTAAAAGATGTTAGTTCTTATGATTTTGAAGATTTGGATGATGAAGAAGATCATGATATTGAAATTGATGCTTATGAGATCTATAAAGAACAAACTGATTTTATTTTACAATTAGAAATCAATAAAAACATTGATAAAGATAATCCTAAAATTGCAGAAGGGATTATTTTAGACCAAGCTTCACAGGAAGATATTAAAAAAACTTATCCTAACATTACAAAAATTATTAACTTTGAAGCCGATGCTTTATATAAAAATAAATCATTAGAAGAACTTGCTGATTTAACTTTAGAATTACTTGATAAAAATGGTGAAATTATCTTATTTCAACCTGTTTTTATTAATAATCAATTAATCACAAAGCCTGACTGTTTCATTAAAGAAAACGAAGAATTTATCGTTATTGAGACAAAGGGAACAAGTTCAATTAAAAAACATCATCTTCTTGATATTTTTTATCAAGCGCAAGTTATTTCAAAACATCCTTATTTTGTAAATAAATGTGTAAGTTATAAGATGTGTATTGTTGATTATGTAAAACTAAAAAAGAATCAAGTGAGTTTTACAATTTCGCCTTTTTATAACTATCAAAAAAGTGTTGTACTAACACTTCCACCAACTGCAGCCAATGAATTTAATAAATTTGAAATTAATGAACTAAAACGTAAACGTAAACGTGGTGAAGCAATTTATTTAAAAAAAGATGAAAACAAAAAATACTACGAAGATATTGATGCTTATGAAATTTGCAAAGGAATTTTATTAGATGATTTAATTGATGGTACTTATAGTAGTATCGATGATTATAAAGAAGCAAAAAAAATCTATGATTATAAAACTGAAGATTTAAAAGATGATGTACGTTTTAATAAAACCATGGATGAAGTTGTTAAAAGTGTTGAAAAGTTACATAATGATTTTGATGATGTAATTAACGAATTATTAGCTCATAAACAAACCTTATTAAACTTACCTATTGAACAAAGAATTCCAACAAATTTTATTCCATCATATAATGACAAAGGTGATTATAAAGATAATGATTTTTGATTAGAGTTAAGAAATTTATACGCTTATATGGGATATGATGTTATTAAATATAGTGGAAAAATTTTAACAATTAAAAAATTTGGTTTAAATAATGTTACTAAAGATATATTAGGGATTGATATTTTAAAAACATATGCTAATCAAACCTTTTTTAATTTATATAAAAATAATCGAATAAAGATATATCAAGCTGCTGTTGATTTATTTGCTAAATTGAAATCAAAAAAGGTTTATTTTGATTTTGAATCAATTAATTCAGCAATTCGCGCTGTTGATAATTCGTTTCCTTTTACCCAAACTGTTACACAAAATTCTATTATTATTGATGATGGAAGTTGTGATATTAAAAATTTAAAATGCACTAATATGATTATTGATCCACGTGAAATTAATAATGAATGGTTTAAAGCAATTATTGATAAAATTCACCACGGATTAGAATATTCCTATATTGTATACAACAAGTCTTTTGAAGCTTCACGTCTTAAAGAAATGGCTGAATTCATTAATGAAGAAATATATGAATTAAAGGTTAGCGAAATAATTAAAAACATGTATGATTTAGCTGATTTTTTTATAGTTTCAATGGGAAAGCAATTAATTGTAATTCCTGAATTAAAAGGTTTTTATTCAATTAAAAAAGTCTTACCAATTATTGAAAAAGAATTTCCACAAATTTATCACGATGTTAATTGTTTAAACTACAAAGAACTAAGTGTGGGTAATGGTTTGGTTTGTCAAACAAAAACAACAAAGCGTTTTTTCAATACAATTACTGATCTAGAATGAGAACAATTTGTACATGACGCTCGTATTTATTGCGAAAATGATGTCCGTGCTATGATTGCTGTTGAATATTTTATTAAAAAACTTATTGATGAAGCTAAAATGAAAAATTTAATTTTAAGTTAATATAAAAAACTCTAGTGCTATTTTAAAGATACCAACTAGAGTTTTTATATTAATTATTTTTTATTATTTGTTTCTGTAAGTGATAAAGGAATGTAATTTGTATTTAAATTTGTTTGTGTTTTTTCATCAACTAGAGTTAAATTTGATTTAATTTTAGCACTTAATTCGTTTTGAGTATTATTGCCTTTATTTTCAATATTAAATGCTTTTAATAAATTAGGAATCAATTTATGACTAAACATTACATTTTTAACATGATATTTTTGTTCTTTATCTAAATTAAACACCTTGGTAAACACTAGTTTTGGTGATTTTAAAACTTCTGATTTTTTAAAATCAACATATGAATAATTTTGTGGATCTTTTTCACTTGTTTTTCAATCTTTTGGATATTCTGCAATTTGTAAACGCATTACTACAGGGTCTTCAATTATTTTATCAGTTTCAACTGGTTTGCCATCTTTTAATTCAACTTTACCTTCACTATCTTTCTTATATTCTTTAAATACAACATCTTTTAATAATGTTGGTCAGTCAAAACCATTGTATAAATTAAATGTTGCAGTAACTGTTTTGTCTTTTATTACATCCTTATCTTCTTTAATAATACGAATTTTATTAGATTCAATTTCTACTGATGGCTCTAAGTTATGCTCTTCAAACAAATTACTCATTGAGCCATAAAATTCATTAATAAAAATTGGATCATAATGAACTTTATCATTTACTTTGGTTGCTTTCATGATTGTTGTAAAGTAATCTTTAAATAATGCTAAGGCTTTATTTTTAGTTTCATTATTATCTTCTGCTAGTAATCAACGCAATCCTAAAATAATCTTTTCATAAATTTGTTTATCTTCTAAATTAAGGTCGTTGCTTTCTAATTTTTGCGCTAAAACATCAATTTCATCTAAAAATTTTTGAACAAAATTATGATTCTTATAATCTAGTGTTTTATTATTTGGATTTAAATATTGATACTCATTACTAATATATTTTTCTAAATTAGATAATGTAATTTGTTTTACATAATCTTCATCTTTAATTGCTTTTTCATAATCAACAGCTTTAGTTTGCTTTTCTTCTTTTGGTTCTGATTTTTGACTAGGAACTTGTTCAAAAGCTACTGTTTGATAATTCAAATTATCGTTATTTAAAACTAATGCTTCTGTTTTTAAAATATTTTTAGTTGGTACAACAAGTAATTTTTCATTTACTTCAGGTTTACGTGGTAATTTAACGTAAACCTTACCGTCTTTTTGAACTCCTTTAACTTTAATATTTACTGGATTTTTACCATCTTTATCTAAAACAGAAACACCAAACTCAAGATTTTCTAATGATTTCTTTTCTTCATCTGTTAGTTTAGTATAATTTTCAATTTCATAAACAGCAAAATAATTTTTTCCATCTTTTGTTTGTGCTAATTGTTTACTTAACTTAGATTTAATATTTGAATTTGAACAAGAAGCTGCAAACGCAACAATACTTGTACTAATTGCAATAGCACCTAATGACATTGCTCAAAATTTTTTGTTTTTTAATAATTTCATTTATATATAATCTCCTGATAGATTAATTTTTGTTATTTAAATCATTCTAATTGTCAAAATTTAAAAAAACATTGTATATTGTACATAAAACAATTTTATTTGTATAATTTATTTTAAGACACACAAAAATTGTAAATGCATTAGCACATTTACTAATTTATTTTACAATTTTATTTGATTATTGTCAAAAAATATCGTATAAATTTATCATTTTATCGAGTTAACTACTTCACTTCTATATATATATATATATATATTGAAATTAATATAAACGATAATTTGAATTATCAAACAGTAGCTTTTGAACAAGTTCCTAGTCAAAAATCTACATCAACACCAGAAAACCCATCAACACCAGCATCTACTAAAAAGGATGAGGTCGTTGCAAATAAAATAACAATTAATAAAATTCAAAACGGCACTGCTATTATTGAAGTTGCATTTAGTAAATTTGAATTAGCAGATCCTAATAAGAAAGATTTTGTTTTAGAAGTTAAAGATAGTGTTAATGATGGTGCTTCTGCTATTAGTGCTACTGAATTGGTATTTGATGCAAATAAAAAGATTCTTACAGGTAAATTAAATGGTTTAGTATCTAATATTAACTATAAAATATCAAAATTTACTCTAAATAATAATAAAATTAAATTTGATTTAAAACAAGAAGACCAACAAGAATTATTAAACCAATATATTAAACAAGCAAAATTAAATACAATCATTAATAAGGCCAATAAAAAAATTAATATTAAATTACAAGATTTTAGCATATTAAATTCTTTTCAAGACAATCAACCTGTATTAACATTTGATATTGAAATTAAAAAAGATAGTAGTTTACAAGTAGTTCATAAATCATTAACAAAGAATCAATTATTAAATCCTAATGGTTTAGAAATTGATTTAAAAGATAAAATGAATAAAGATAATGTAAATTATGATGTTAAATTAACTAATGTTAAAATTGCAAATGTTGCATTAAATAATGATAATGTTAATAATATCGAACAAAATCATATTTCATTTCGACATCTATCAACCAATGATATTAAAAATTCTAGTGATAAAATAGAAGCTAAATTTTCAGTTGGATTGGGTTTTGATATATCTGAAAAACTAAAAAATATTGCATTTAAAAAGTTAGATACTAATACTAATAAATTAATTGATATATCTGATCCAACAATTTTACGTTTAACTTTTTACGAATATAGTAAAGATCAAAAAGTAGAAAACAATCTTGCTGCACCAACAGATAAAACAAAAATTTCAGTTGTTGAAATTAAAAAATCACAATTAATAAATTCATCGGTTGTTTCTTTCGTAAAAGAATTAAATAAGAATGCTAAGTATCACATGGCTAATATCGCCTTTAACCAACAATTATTACCATATTTAAATAAACAATTCAATGTTAATGCTGATTTTCCAATTGATCTAGAAAAAAATCCAATCGACTTTAATGATAATAAACAAGCTGGTGATGAAAAAATTAAAAAGACAAAAGAATCTGCTATAAAAGTAGCTACAGCAATTGCTAAACAAATTGTTGGAATAGATTATAAAGGAAGAGATATTATTAAAAATTTTATTGAATTAGATAATGTAGTAAATAAAAAATAAAACCAAAAAACCTATAATTATTAATTATGGGTTTTTTAATCTTATTTAAGACAAGAAAAAAACCAAGCCTTTTTGGTTTGGTTTTTATAATTATAATGGTGGAGACGATGGGGGTCAAACCCACGACCTCCTGAGTGCAAATCAGGTGCTCTATCAATTGAGCTACGTCCCCAAATGGTGGAAATAAGTGGGCTCGAACCACCGACCTCACCCTTATCAGGGGTGTGCTCTAACCAACTGAGCTATACTTCCAATGTACCATATTATTATACAACAGACAAATTCAAAAAGCAATATTTTTTAAAATATTTTTAATTACACAAAATATTTACTCTTTATATAAAAAGATAAATGTTATTTTTATTATATTATTTTTAATTATGAAAGCAATTAAAAATAATAATAAAATATTTTAAAATATTTCAGATAAAATAAAAATATGAAAAGAATAAAAAACAAAAAATGATGAAAATTCGGTGGAGTGTTATTTTTACTCCCCCTTGCTTCTTTTTTAATCATGTGCAAAAATCAAGAAGCACCAAAAACAAATAAAGAAAATGTCTTAGATGTTTTTGATGAGAATATAATTAATATAGAAAATATTAGTAAACCTAAATTTATTAATCAAAATAAAACAATTATTAATTTAAAATTAAAAAAATTTAATTTTAAATCACCAAATACTACTATAACCTTAACTTATAAAGATAATAATGGTCACAAATTTACATCAGATCCCTTAAATATTAATGATGAGCAAAATTATGATTTTATTTTCTCTAATTTAACTCCTAATCGTAAATATCAAATTCAAAATTTAACTTTCAATAATCAAAAAAGAACAGATGTTTATTTAAAAACTAACCTAAATAATGCTATTTTTTCAATAAAGCCAATACCCATTAAAATCAATAATTTTAAAATAAAAGTTTTTAATCAAAATGCATTAATATCTTTTAGCATTCCTAAGAATTCTGATGTAAGAGTAAATGAAAAAATAGCATTAGAATTTGAAAATTTAAGTAATAATTTAGTGCCTAATAACGAAATAATTAGCAAAATTGATAATGATTTTAATGTAGAATTTAATTTAAATAATTTAAATTTAAATAATAAATATCGAATTGTAAGTCTTAGATTTTTAGATACTAATCCACCTAATATTAATCCAAATGTTTTCGAAAAGTTATCTAATCATGAAAGTATTTTTACAATATTAGATATTAAAACAAATACTCATAATCATAAAGACTTAAATACTAATGATAAAAAATATATTGATAGTCCTTATAATACTAAAATTGAACTTAATGATAAAAATAATTTTAATGATAAAGTGTTACCAGATGCATTTGAACAGCAAAACATTAATATACAAGAAGTTGAGAATCTTAATCAAGACATCTTAAATCAAAATGAGCTAGAATTACAAAAATATTTTAGTTTTGTTAGTGATCAAACAAACTTTAAAGCCAAGAATTTTCAAAACTATTCTTTTAATGATATTAATAAAAATTCAAAGCAAGAATTTAAATTTAAAATCAAACATATTAGCATTGATAACAATAATAAAAAAGCAATCATTGAATTAGATTCTTCTAATTCTAATGATAATACTAAACTTTTAGAAGCAAATAATAAACAATTATTAATTAAATCATACGATTATAATAATCCCTGATCTAAAATTCTTAGTTATGAAAAAAAAGATAATAATAAAATGATATTTGATTTACATGATTTTCCAAAAGATTTGAAAACATTTATTATTACTCATATTCGTTTTGATGATAATATAACTTCACTTGGTAAAATTAAAGAAAATAGTTTTGAATACTATCAAAATGACAAGGAATATTTATTAAAATCGCTTAAATACTACTTTGATATAAAAGAAAATCAACTATACGGTTCTGCTTGTTTTAATTTTAATAATAATGATTTTGAAATCCTAAAAAATAAAACCTTTATTTTTAAATATGAAATCGACACTAAAAATAATGTCTTAAATAAATATATACCGTTAAATAAATATATAAGTGTTGATTTTAAAAATCTAGCACAATTTAAAATTGTTAATGTTTTTGATGGATTAAATTATAAACTTGAAAGTATAAAAATAGTTAATAAAAACAGCTTGTTACCTTATAATGATCATGTTAAGATTCAAAATGCTAATAATACAAATTTTAGTGTTTGACATAAAGTTTATCCAAAGCAAAATATTATTAATAATTTTCTTGATGATTCATCAATAAAAGGTGAATTAAATTTATCAAAAATAGATTTTAATCACTTATGAAAAAATAATACTGATCAAAAAAATATCCCTTATTCTTTACGTAATTTAATATCATTAACTTTATATGAAAGAGAATATGCAATTTATAAGCATAATGCAACTAATGGTTTTTATTTGTATAACACAATAACAAGTAATAAAGATTTTAATTTAATTAAAAATAATAAAGAGTCATATCATCTAAATTCTTTAATTGCACACTTAGCAATTAAAGAGGAAGGATTAAAAAAGGATGCAACTGCTGGTTTCTTCTTAGAAAAAGATTTACATGATTTTGGTAATTTAAATAATTTTAAAGATGAAGATATTGTCTTTAATGTAGATTTAGAATTAGATCCTAATCTAATTTATGAATCACAACTTGCAGATAAAAACATGCGAAGATCACATGTGATGATTCCTATTTCATATAAAGTAATTAAAAAACAACACATTTTAGAAGATGTTGAATTTGGTTTAAATTATGCTTTAGGTTCTGAAACTTATGAAAATCACATCTATCAACAAATTAAATCACAATTAAAATTTAATGTCTTTTTAAATGGTTCAAAGATAAAAGTTGAAGTTAAGCCACGCAATGATAATATTAAGCTTTATGATTACGTTTGAAAACACAATAATTCAAATCAACCATCATATTTTATTGGAAGATATGATTTTATTGTTAATTGATTAACAAATAATAATGAAGTTATTATTGATAAAAAATTAGAGGAATTTAAAAAGAAATCTTATACCACAAGAATTTTAAAAGACAATGAAAATGAAATGTCAAAAGCAGCAATAAAACAAGTTCGTGAGCGTACGATTACTTTTAGTTTAACAAGTGATGGTACTTGAAATTTTTTAGGTAAGGTAAAACCAAATGATCCAAATGATTACCGTTATTATATGTTAACTGATCATCATGTTATTGGTAGTGGTGGTAGTTGATATAATCCCCAAATAAATTGGGCTGGAAAAGTGGAATATGAAAGTATTAATTTAAATAAAAAAACTATTTACGATGATGATGGAAATGAAAAATACACATATTCGAATTTTGCAGATTATACAGTTGTAATTCCCCAAGTAATTAGTCAAAATGATTTAAATAAGGATAAATATCAACCATATTATAATTATAATAATGTTAATGACCAAGATACTCCAGGAAAAAATCAACTTCAATATTTTGCTTTTCCATTTAAATTAAAATTTGAAAAAGTAATGGATTTTTGTTTACAAAAAAATAATATATATAAACACTATAATGCTTTGGGTAGATATGATGATAAAATAAGTGAATTAGATTGGTCAGTAGTTAGTATCGATCTAAAACCAATTTTTGAAGCTTTTAAAAATCAAGATTTAAATAAACCGTTTATTTACAATAATAAAACTTTGTCTCCAGAAGAAACTAGTGTTATAAAATATTTTTTAAGTTTAAAAAATATAAAACCATTAGAGGTTAGTCCACAAACAAGATATGTTAGAAGCAACCAAGATGTTGATTGGTATATTGGCACTTTCCCTCGTTATACAAATACTAACCAAAATTCAATGGGGGTTGGCGAACTACGTTATCGTGAATATAATATACAAAAAATCGATTCTGTAAATACTAATTTTGTCACAGGTGGTAAGGGCGTTTTATATAAATCAGATATACCATATACAACAATTAGTACTGACTATATAGATGCTGCGGGTGGTTCATCTGGAACTAGTTTATATGATGAACAAGGACGATTCGTTGGATCAATTGCAACTGGTAGAACTCCAAGTAAAAATGGTCATCCAACGTGAGAAACTATAGGTTGAAGTTTAATAGATAGTCAAATTAGTGGGTTTTTTGGTGATCGGGAAAATAGAGCTAACAATAGTTCGATTATCCAACAAATTAAACAATTAGCTTATTTATATCCAGAAAAATATGAGGATATCTATAAGTAATATAAATCCTTTTAAATAAGATTTATGTACATTCAAAATTAAAAAAAGAAAGAAACGTTGTTAATTTAATAACCGTTTCTTTCTTTTTATTTTAATAAGAAATTTATATATCTTTTAATTTTTTAACTAATTCAGAATCGTTGATTAATGTATATAAATCATTACGCTTTTTGTTTTTTTCATAAATTAAAAGTGCTTGTTCATATTTTAATAATTGGTCACACACTTTGTTTAAACAATCACTAATAGCGCTTTTTGAAACTTCTTTTAGTTCAGCAATTTCAGAAAACGACAAATCTTTAAAATAATGTAAATTAAAATATTCACACTGTTTTGTTGTTAATAATCCTTGATAAATATCATATAAAGCAA
Organism: Ureaplasma urealyticum serovar 8 str. ATCC 27618; assembly: GCF_000169535.1. Lineage (NCBI taxonomy): Bacteria > Bacillati > Mycoplasmatota > Mycoplasmoidales > Mycoplasmoidaceae > Ureaplasma > Ureaplasma urealyticum. Next base: position 186,295 of record NZ_AAYN02000002.1, on the reverse strand, counting down.
TCAAATATCAACGTTTATTCTTATTTAACATCTAATTTCATTCCTAAAACTATGCTATCAACATACATTTCTAAATCAAATACACTTAAATCATCTAATTTTTCGCCTAAACCAATCAGTTTCACAGGTATATTAAAAGCATCTTTGATTGCTAATACAATTCCCCCACGACTTGTAGAATCCATTTTAGTTAAAATAATCCCTGAAATTTTCGTTACTTCGTTAAATGCTTTTGCTTGATTAATTCCTGACTGGCCTTGAGTAGCATCTAAAACTAATAAAGTTTCGTGCGGAGCATGTTCATCAAATTTATGAATTACATCATGAATTTTTTTTAATTCATTCATCAAATTAATTTTATTTTGTAATCTACCTGATGTATCACAAATTACTAAATCATATTTTTGTTCATAACCTTTTTTAACTCCAGCGTATATGACAGAGGCAGGATCTTGACCTTCTTTAATTGGTAATTCAATATCAACATTTAGACGCTGTGCTCAAACTTTCAATTGTTCAACAGCACCAGCTCTAAATGTGTCTCCAGCTACTAATAAAACTTTTTTATTTTCATTAATAAATTTTTTAGTAATTTTTGCAATTGATGTTGTTTTACCAACACCATTTACACCAACAACTAAAACTACATTAGTTTGATTTTGCTTTAAATTAATTTCTGTATTAATTTCTGTATCTTGAATGTAATAAATAAAAATTTTATCGATAATGATAGATTTTATTAATTCTGGATCATTAACTTTTTGATAAATCATTTCGTTTCGAATTGATTCAATAATTTTATTAGTTGCAACATAACCTACATCATAACCAATTAAAACTTCTTCTAAATGCTCATATCATTCTTCATTGATATCAATGTATTTGGTTGCTAGTTCGTTTATTGCATTAGTTAATGCTGAGGATGATTTTCTTAATCCCTCGTTAAATTTATTAATTGAATTATCTTCTAATTTTAAAATTCGATTTTCTTCATTCTTTTGAGAAATTTCCTCAGAAACTTGTCCAGTGTCTTTTTTACCTAAAATTTTATTAAATATTTTTTTAAAAAAACCCATTCTTATAATTCGCTTTCATATTTAATTTTTGGATCATTTAAATTAACTTCTAATAATGTTGTTACACCATTATTCATCATTGTCGTTCCTAATAAATAACCACAACTTTTCATAGTTCCTTCACGGTGTGTAATAACTAAAAATTGTGTTTCGTCACTATATTTATCAATAATCGTAGCAAATTTAGCAACATTACTTGCATCCAAAGCTGCTTCTGCTTCATCTAAAATGATTAATGGAAATTTAGCGATTTTTAATAAAGCAAATAATACTGCTAGCACTACCATTGTTTTTTCCCCGCCTGACAAAGCAGACAACGGTACATCACGTTTTCCTGGTGGATTAGCAACAATTTCAACTCCTGATTCCAAAATATTATTAGGATCATCAAGATTAATCGCACAAGAGCCACCACCAAATAAATATTAAAAAATTTCTGGCATTAGCTTATTAGTTTCACGAATAACTTTCATAAAATCAGCTTTTGCTTTTTTATCTAATTCATGAATTGAACTACTAATTTCATCAACAGCTTTTCTACAATTTTCATATTCAGCAAAATTAGCATCATATTCTGCTTTTTTTTCTTCGTAATCTGTTAATACATTTAAATTAATATCTCCATATTTTTGAATATCAATTTTTAAATTTTCAATTCTAAAACGAGCATCAGATTCACTCATCTCAATTTCTTGATCTTGATAAGTCTCAATAGCGTTTTCAATTGTTAGTTTATAATTTTCCACAAGTCGATTTTGTGCATTACTAATAGAAAAATTTAAATTATCAATACTAACTTCAAATTTATTGAGTTTAATTTTAAGGTCATTAAAAATATCCAACTCTTTTCCATATTCAATTTCTTTATTGTTTTTATTAATATTAGCATCTGATAAATTCTTTTTTAAAGAAGAAATCTTTTGTTCTAAATCAATTAATTCATTATTACTCTCATAATACCCATTATTAAGATCGTTAATTTTTAATTCAATTTTGTTATCATCTAATTTCATAGCATTTAAAGCTTGATACTGGTTATTATAATTAGCTAAATTATCACTAATACCATCATTTTTAGCTCTTAAACTATTGATAATAGAATTTAAACTTTGTTCGTCATTATAACATTCTTGTCATTTGCTTTTTGTTTTAATATTTAAGTTACGTAAATCAATTTCTTCCTTTTTTAATGCTTGAATCTTTTCGTCTAATTGTTTAATTTTTTCATCAAGATTTAAAATAATATTCTTCTTGCTATTACTTCCCCCAGAAATAGCCCCGCCACCAAAAACAACATCACCATCTAAAGAAACAACTTTATAGTTTTTATACGTATATTCACTCAAAATAATGGCATTTTTTAAATTATCAGCAATGATTGTATTACCTAGTAAATAATCAATTGAAATTTTATAATTTGTATCAATTTTTACTAATTCATTTGCAATACCTACAAATCCATCCAATTCTTTTAACACATCATAAAATTCTGGTTTAATGCTTTTAGCTTGTAAATTTTCAATCGGTAAAAATGTCGCAACACCAGCATTATTTTTCTTTAAAAAATCAACACAATTTTCTGCTGCTTGATTGTTCTTAACAATAATATTATTAATTCCTTTTGCTAAAGCAATACTAATCGCTACTTCATGTTCTATTTTCGTTTTAATATTTTGTGAAATAGTACCATAAACACCAGGTAATGATTTTTGAGCACTAATAATTGATTTTACACCGCGTTCGTTTTGTGTTTGGCGATTAAACTCATTTTCTAAAGATTCTTTTTCTAAATTTTTAGTACTAATTTTTGAAACAATGGTGTTTATTTTATTTTCTTGTTCTTCTTTGATTTTTTCTAATTCTCTTTTTTGTTCAACAACTTTATTAAACTCATCTATTTTTTTATTAATAATACTTTTGTTGTTTTCTAATTCTTTTTTTGAAGTGTTAATTAATTTAGCAAAGGCTTCAATTCGTTCTTCTGTATTAGTTGAATTAAAAGCTTTGTTTTCAAGACTACTCTTTGTTAATAATAATTGTTCATTTAAATTCTTTATTTTTTCTAATATTTTTTTATGTCTAAATTCCAAATCAGTTAATTCTTCAACATAATCATTTGCAATTTTACGTAAATTTAAAATTTCGGCTTTTTTAGTTTCAATTAAAGGAGCTTGCATATTGTAATTGTTTTTTGATTCTTTTAACTCATTTGTAATTTGCTCTAAATTTTTTTGTCAGTGAACAATATCACGCACTAAAATTACTAACTCTAATTTAGTCAATTCATCTTTAATTTGTTTGTATTCATTAAAACGTTGTGCTTGTTTTTCAAGTTTTGTCAATTCTTTTTTTAAATTAACAACAATATCATTTAAACGATCCAAGTTTTCATTCGCGCGTTCTAAAGAACTTAAAGCTTCTTGTTTACGTTTTGAATAACGACCAATTCCTGAAGCTTCTTCAAACATTTTACGTCTTTCAATTGGCTTAGCTTCAGCAAATCAAGAAACAGCGCCTTGACTAATAATTCCTAAAGAGCCTTTTGATAGTCCACTATCTAAAAACATGTCAGTAATATCTTTTAAACGCACTATTTCATCATTAATATAATATGTATTTTCATTTGTTTTAGTATTTAATACTCGTGAAATTTTGATTTCTTTGTGCTCTGTATATAAAACATTATTAACATTATTGAAATATAAATTAACCCTAGCAATATGTGCTTTTGGTGCATATCTTCCACCACTGAATAATAGTTCGTTTTTATGAGCTCTCATACTTTTTAATGATTGATCACCAATTACTCATTTAAGTGCGTCAACAATATTTGATTTTCCTGTTCCATTTGCACCAACAATTCCTGTCATTGGGTGTTTAAATTCAGCGACTATTGGCTCTCCAAATGATTTAAATCCTTGTGCTTCTATTTTTTTTAAAAAAATCATATAATCTCCAAACTAATTTATTATTAATTAAAATAATATGAATTTTGAGTCCATTATAATATTATAAATTATTCAATATTGATCACTAAATATTTGTGGTCTTTATCAAAAATTTTATACGTTTCATATTTTTTATAAAGTTCTTTTAAATATTCATCATTTAGATGGTCATCTAAATTTAAAACGCATTTTAAAATTTTATTTTGAATCTCTTGCGCTTTTAAAAAATTTTGAGATTTAGATTGTACAATAAAATCAACAAAGCCATAATTACGTAATAAATTAGTTTGAATTATTCCTTTTGTTTCATCTTCTTTAATTTTAAAAACATATTTTTTTCAATTATAATCAGTTAGGTATGATTTGTTAAAATTGTAGGTAACAAAATAAACTCAATTAATAGCGCTCATTTGAATTGTCCAAAAATTAACATATTTAATTAATCCTTGAATTTTTTCAATAATATAATTAACTAAATTAAATAAAACTAAATTGTTATCTTCGCTGTAAATATCATTTTTTTTATTAACGTTAACAATGTTATATTCATATGGTTCATTGGTAATTGATTTTGATATTAAAATTGTTTTATTATTAATTTTTAAAACGATATTGTTTATAGTATTATTGATGATCTTAGTTTCTTTATATTTTTCTAAAATTGAAGGTAATATTTTAAAAATATCATCTTTAAATTCCAATATTATGGGTAATGTTATTGATGATTTTAAATTTTTTTGTTTATTTTCTAATAAATGTATAAAAATTTGGTAATTCATTTTTTATCTTTTCCTTATCTATCTCTTATCAATTGCTTAATAAATCTTTATTTATTTTTTATATTTCAAATAAAAATGACATTTTATTATAGTTATAATACAAACTTGATTTTTTAAAACAATAACGTGTAATAAAATACATAAAAACAACATTTTTATTTATAATATAAGCAAGCCAACTTGTTTTTGGCTAATTTTTTAAAAAAGAGAATGATTAAATGTGAATTTTAAAAGAATGGTCGATGGTTATCTAATAATTTTTTTACCTTTTTTATCAATATCATTTATGGTATTTGTTTTTTTAGGTATTTTATTAGAAAAAGGTTGATCATTTTTTTACACTTACTTATTAGTTATTCCCTTTGGATTTGGAATTACACTTTTAAGAATTTTCATTATTTCTAAATTATTAAATAAACGTTTAAAAATGAATAACTTAGGTATTAATCCAAAAAAATATCGTCGATTGCCAGCAAATTTTTTTGCTTTTGGTACTATCTATATCTTATTTAATTTTTTAATATTAGTACCTTTGGTCATTGGTAATCTCGTCAATCTTTATCAACCTATTTTTGAAGTTATCTCATTATTTATTTTGACATTTTTTATGTTTTTTATTCAAATGGGAATGCAAATTTATCTAGGAGCTAAAAAAAGATAGAGAGCGACAAAAATAATTTTTATTTTATTGGAGGTGAAAAAATGGAAAATTATAACCCGCTTGATATTATGATCGCACTACCTCATATTGCAGCAATCATAATAGTAACTTTAATCATCGCGACAATTTCATTAATTTATTTTAGTATGATTAGAAAATTAACTGTGCATGATGTGCCAAATCGTTTTGTAATTATTATTGGAATGATTGTTGATTATTTTAGAGGACTAGTAGTTGATACAATGGGAGCTAAACATGTTAAACTGGCTCCTTATGTGTTATTTACATTTTGTTATATTTTTACAGCTAACTTAGTTTCTTTATTTGGTTTCAAAGAAGCAACAACAGCTTCGTCAGTACCATTAGCAATGGCTCTTGCAACTGTTGTTGGGGGGCAAATTGTCGCATTAAAATATCAAAAAGCATCATTCTTTTTGAAATTTACTTTTAAAATTAAAGGTTTTCCAATTATGGTAAATCCTTTAGAAATAGTTTCTAAACTAACACCTATTATCTCATTAACTTTCCGTTTATGGGGTAATATTTCTGCGGCGGCAATTTTGTTAAACATTACATATTGAGCATTTGCAGGATTTACAAATGTTGTTCCTTGAGTTGGTGTGTCATTAATCGCTGCTGTAATAATTTTGCCAATATTAATTGGTTACTTTACTTGTTTTGCCGGAACAATTCAAGCTTTCGTATTTACATTACTTACAAGTATTAACTGAGGTCTTGAAATTAAAGAAGGTGAAGAGCATTACGCTCATCTTGCGCATAAAAAAGCTGAAAAACTCGCAGCTAAAAAATTGGCAGAACTTGATGCTCAAAATCAAGCACAAAATAATGAAGTTCAAGTAGTTTTATAGACTAAATTAGAACGTAATTAATATTTAAATTTAAACAGATAAATTATATTTAGGAGATATTTATGTCATCATTTATTGATATTACAAATGTTATTTCATCACATGTTGAAGCAAATTTACCAGCAGTTAGTGCTGAAAATGTACAATCACTTGCTAATGGTGCTGGAATTGCTTATTTAGGTAAGTATATTGGTACAGGTATTACAATGTTAGCTGCTGGTGCAGTTGGTTTAATGCAAGGTTTTTCTACAGCTAACGCTGTGCAAGCTGTTGCTCGTAATCCAGAGGCTCAACCAAAGATTTTAAGTACAATGATTGTTGGTTTAGCATTGGCTGAAGCTGTTGCTATTTATGCGCTTATTGTTTCTATTTTAATTATTTTCGTTGCTTAATTGTATTTTCTTTTTTAAATAAATTTATTAAATAAAAATAATGAAAATTAATTAAGGGAGTAACGTTATGAAATTAAATAAAAAACATTTAGTGGCTACACTATCCGTTCTTTCTTTATCAGTTATGTTCATACCAATGTTGGCTTCATGTACTGGTGATATTCCAGAATTAAACCCAGCAGAAATCATTAATACACTTTTCCCAAACGTATGGGTATTTATTGCTCAAGTTATTGCAATGTGCGTAGTTTTCTCATTAGTATTATGGTTAGTATGAAAACCAACAAACAAAATGTTGGACAAAAGACGAGAATACATTGCTAAAGAAATTACAGACGCAGAAAACGCTAAACAAGAAGCTTTACAATATTTAGAAAATGCTAAATCTGAACATTTAGCTGCACAAGCAGAAACTGCTGAAATTATTGCAAAAGCTAAAAGTGAATCATTAACTTTACGTGAATTATTAGAAAAAGAAGCGCGTGAAGCTGCTGATAAAATTATTAGTTCTGCTAAAATTAGCATTGCTAATGAACGAAGAGAAAATCTTGAACGTTTACAAACTGAAGCTCGTGAAGCTGCTTATATTGCGGCTGAAGCATTGATGAAAAAAGAATTGTCTAGAGAAGATAATGATAAATTAGTTGATCAATTCATTAAAGAATTAGAAACAAACGAAAAATAATTTATGAAATCTTCATTAAAACCAGTTGAGAAATACGCTTATTCTATTTTTGAAATTGCTAAAGAAGAAAAAAAATTAGATTTATACAAGCACAATTTAGAAACAATTAATTCTATCATTGAAGAGGTCCCGGCTTTTTTTGAAGCTGTTGGCGATCCTGCTCGTGATCGTAATGAAAGAAAACAAATTGTAATTAAGAATCTAGAAGGTGAAATTGATATTTATTTAATTAGTTTAATTGATTTACTAATTGATGTTAAGTCAATAAAACTATTAAAAAAAATAGTGTTAAAGGCTCTGGATTTTGTTAATGAAGCTTTAAGTGTTAAAAAAGTTTTAATAACAACTGCTTATGAATTAACAAAAAATCAAATCGATCGCCTTGTACAATCTTTAAAAAAGAAATATGCGTGTGAAAAAATAGAACCAATTGTTGTTGTTGATAAATCAATTATTGGAGGACTTTCAATTAATTTTGAATCACAGGTTTTAGATAATAGTTTAAAAACTAAATTATTTAACGTTGTTAAAAAAACAAATTAGGAAGTAGTTATGCAAAGTAATACTAAACTAGTAAAATATTCAAAAATTATCGCTAATCGTTTAAAAGCATATTCTAATCAAACTCGTTTTATTGAAATTAAAACGGCTTTTGAATTAAATAATGAACAAAAACAAAGAATTGAAAAAACTATTATCAATCGTTTTGGCGATGAAAGACCCATTAAATTTATCGTTGATCCATCATTAATTGGTGGTGTATCATTAAAAATCAACTTGGAAATAATTGATTCTTCTCTAAAAACAAAATTAAATCAAATCATCAATATTAAAGAGAAAGAAGGTGCGTAAAAATGACAGATAATAAAAATCATTCATTAATTAGTGATATAAAATCACAAATTAAGAAATTTTCTGAAAAAGCTTTAACCTTAGAAGTTGGTAATGTAATTTCGTTAGGTGATGGAATTGTATTAGTCGATGGCCTTGACAATGTCATGTTAAATGAAATTGTTCGTTTTGAAAATGGCGTTGAGGGAATGGCTTTGAACCTAGAAGAAGATGCCGTTGGTGTTGTTCTTTTAGGTGATTATTCAAATATTAAAGAAGGCGACCGTGTTTATCGTACAAAAAAAATTGTTGAAGTTCCTGTTGGCGATATAATGTTGGGTCGTGTTGTTGACGCCTTAGGTAAGGCGGTTGATAATAAGGGTAACATTGTTGCAAATAAATTTAGTGTGATTGAAAAAATTGCGCCAGGGGTTATGGACCGTAAATCCGTTCACCAACCACTTGAAACTGGAATTTTATCAATTGACGCGATGTTCCCAATTGGTAAAGGTCAAAGAGAATTAATTATTGGAGACCGTCAAACAGGAAAAACAACAATTGCAATTGATGCTATTATCAATCAAAAAGGTCGTAATGTAAATTGTGTTTATGTTGCTATTGGCCAAAAAAACTCAACAATTGCAAACGTTGTACGCGATCTTGAAGCTCATGGTGCAATGGAATACACAACTGTAGTTACTGCTAATGCTTCAGAACTTCCAGCTTTACAATACATTGCACCATTCACAGGAGTAACAATTGCTGAAGAATGAATGCATCAAGGTAAAGATGTTTTAATTGTTTATGATGATTTAAGTAAACACGCTATTGCTTATCGTACTTTATCATTATTATTACGTCGTCCGCCTGGTCGTGAAGCATATCCTGGAGATGTTTTCTACTTACATAGTCGTTTATTAGAACGTGCATGTAAATTAAAAGATGAATTAGGCGCTGGTTCAATTACTGCTCTACCTATTATTGAAACGCAAGCTGGTGATATTTCAGCTTATATCCCAACAAACGTAATTTCAATTACTGATGGTCAAATTTTCATGATGACATCATTGTTTAATGCTGGGCAACGTCCTGCTATTGATGCTGGTCAATCTGTTAGTCGAGTAGGGTCTGCAGCCCAAATTAAATCAGTTAAACAAACTGGAGCTTCACTAAAATTAGAATTAGCTAACTATCGTGAATTAGAAGCGTTTAGTCAGTTTGGTAGTGATTTAGATGACGAAACTAAACGAATTCTAAAACTTGGTAAAGCTGTAATGGCAGTTATTAAACAAGAACCTAATAAACCATATAACCAAACTGATGAAGCAATTATTTTATTTACTGTTAAAGAAAAACTTATTCCTCAGGTTCCAGTAGAAAGAATTCAAGACTTTAAAGAATATTTGTTAAATTACTTTAAAGGTACAAAATTACGTGCTGATCTTGAAGAAAAGAAAGCTTTTGATAAAGAAAATACACCTGCTTTTAAATGTGCAATTCAAAAAGCAATTAATAATTTTTTAAACAACTCACAAGATTTTAAGCCTTGTGATGAATTAGAACAAACTGCTTATGATAAATTCTTTAATGAAAACGAACCTATTGTTGTTGTTAATGAAAATGAATTTTTTGATGAACAAATTAATTCATTACCAACATTTGAATCGATTCATCCTGTTCAAATAGAAGAAAAAGTTCAAGAATTAGCAGAACCTCGAGAGGTGTTTGAAGTTAATAAAATTGAAAAAGAACACTTATTTGAAGAAGTTGAACCTGAAAAAATAATTTGTGAGCATCATCAATTTGAAATTACTGAAGATCAAGAAGAAGTTGATGGTCAAGAAGTTTTAGAAGATGAAAATCATGAATATGCAATTTATGAAGTTGTTGAACAAAATGACACTATAGAAAATTGTAAAGAAGCTAATGATGAAGCAGAAATCCAAGTTCCAGTTGCTGAAGTTGTACAAGATGAAGAAATTTTAAATGAACGTGAAAATCGTAATTGAGTGTTTTCAGATTCAGCTGTTTCAGAAGTTGAAAAACAAACAATTATGATTTCAATTTCGCCAAATGAATCAGAACAATTGTTTGATAATGGTAGAAGTGTCGTTTTCTTTAAAGTAGCACCAAAATATCCAGTTGAAAAGGTCTTGGTTTACGTTACAAGTCCAATACAAAAAGTAATTGGCGAATTTGACTTATTGAAAATTGATGTTAATTCAGTAAACTCTTCTTGAAACAAATATCGTTCAAGTTCGGTAATTTCATCACGTAAAGAATATTTAGAATATTTTAGCTCACACAAAGAAGCACATGCCTTACTAGCATCAAAGGTTTACAAATATCGTAGACCAAAAGATTTAGCAAGTTTTAATATGAAAAAAGGACCAAGTGGTTTCACTTATCTTAAATAATGTCTCAAATTAAAATGAATAAAAGTTTTGAAGAATTCAGCAAGCTTCCAAAAGTTAAACAAATATTTACACCTTGGTTTATTGTGGCATTAGTTGTATTTATCGTAGGTTTAGTAATTGCTTTTACAATGGTTGGTTTATTAAATGAAGGTTTTGAAAATGCGCGAGCATTAGTTAATGATCAAGGACAAATTGTTGGTAAAGTCGCTGATGTTAATGCTAATGATCATTCTTTAATGTCATGATTGGGTTATGACCAACATGCTAACTATCAAGAGTTATATAAGACAATTAATAACCGTTTGATCGATGGTCAAACAATGGAATCATTAATGAATAATACTGATAAAAAAGTAGATCCAAAATTATATGAAGCACTTCACTATCATGCACATAGTAAACTTATTAACCACAATGGAACATGAGGTTTTACTACAAAAGTATTGAGTGATTGAGAAAATAGTTGATTCTACAAATACAATCAATTATTCTCACAATTAGCTGACTCAAAAGATTCTATATTAGCTGCACAAGGTGCAAAATCACTTAAAAAATTATCAACTATTATTCAATATCAAAACCCAAATTATATTGTATATAATTGAGTGTTTATTGTATTTATGATGCCACAAATGATTACCTTTGTGATTATTGTTGTCAAATTAGCAACTGTATTATCACCTAAAAAAAGCGCTGAAGAAAAACAAGCTTATAAACTTGCAAAACTTGAAGCTAAAAAACAAAAAAAAGCTAAAAATTTAAATAATTCTTTACAACAAACAAATTTGAATTTAGAGGCAAACTAATATGTCTTTAGATGCAATGAAGCGAAAAATTAGCTCAGTTCAAACGACTGCTAAAATTACAAACGCAATGAAATTAGTAGCAACAGCAAAATTAAAACGTCAACGTGATCGTTTAGCAGCAATTAAAGAATATTGTCATGATTACTATGATGTTATTGGTTTATTGTTGTCTGTTGTTAATGATATCGAATTCTTAAAAATCCCAAACGCAAAAAATCGTACATTATATATTACGATTAATTCAACAATGGGTTTGGCTGGTTCTTATAACTATAATGTTAATAAGTTAGTTTCTAAAATTATAAACGAAGATGATATTACATTTACTATCGGTAAAAAAGGGCATGATTTTATGCGTTTATCAAATCGTTTACACCAAGTTAATACTTACTTAAACTTAAATGATAATGATTTAACATTTGATATGAGTTTGCAAATTGCGCGTGAAGCGCTTGAATTATATTCAAACGGTGAAGTTAATAAAATTTGTATTATTTATACTAAATTTATCAATGCCATTACCTTTGAAGTAAATAATATCGATGTTCTTCCATTTGATAAAACTGTTTTAACTAAAGATAATCTAGCAGAAACTATTGAATTAGCAAAAGATAACATCATTTTTCAACCTAATAAAGTTGAACTTGTTAAAAAAATTCTTCCTACTTATATTGCCACAGTTTTATATGGTTCATTAATTGAATCAAAAATTTCCGAAAATGCATCACGTCGTAATGCAATGGATGCCGCAACAAAAAATGCAAAGGCTTTAGCTGAAGATTATAAACTAATCTATAACACATTGCGCCAAGGCAAAATTACTCGTGAAATTACTGAAATTGTTGCAGGTAGTGATGATTAAATATAAACAATAAGGAGCAAAATATGACAGAAGTTAAAAAAGGTAAAATTAACCAAATTTTGGGCCCTGTTGTTGACGTGCGTTTTCCCTCTGAATGATTGCCTGAAATTAATACTGCTTTAGAATTAAATAATCATGGTTCTAAATTAGTGCTTGAGGTTTCACAATTAGTTGGTGATAACATTGCGAGATGCATTGCAATGGACACAACTGATGGACTAGTACGTGGACAAGAGGTAATTAATACTGAAAAGCCAATTATGATGCCCGTTGGAAAACAAGTGCTTGGACGTATGTTTAATGTAACTGGTGATCCAATTGATGAACAACCTGCGCCAACAGGTAAGCGTATGCCGATTCATCGTCCTGCCCCTTCATTTGCTGAACAAGCAGAAGCAATTGAAATTCTTGAAACAGGAATTAAAGTTGTTGATTTACTTGTTCCTTTTGCAAAAGGTGGTAAAATTGGTTTATTTGGTGGTGCTGGGGTTGGTAAAACTGTTTTAATGCAAGAATTAATTCACAACATCGCTAAAAATCATGGTGGTTTATCAGTTTTTGCTGGAGTTGGTGAACGAACTCGTGAAGGAAACGATTTATACTACGAAATGGCTGAATCAGATGTTTTAGACAAGACAGCACTTGTTTTTGGGCAAATGAATGAACCACCAGGAGCGCGTATGCGTGTAGCATTAAGTGGGTTAACAATGGCAGAAGAATTCAGAGATGCTTTTGGTCAAGATGTTTTATTATTTATTGATAACATTTTTAGATTTACTCAAGCCGGTTCTGAAGTTTCTGCTTTACTTGGTCGTATGCCATCAGCAGTTGGTTATCAACCAACACTTGCTTTTGAAATGGGGCAACTACAAGAAAGAATTACATCAACTAAAAAAGGATCAATTACATCAGTCCAAGCGGTTTATGTACCAGCTGACGACTTAACAGACCCTGCGCCTGCAACAACTTTCTCACACTTAGATGCTAAAGTTGTTTTGGATAGAGCTATTGCTTCGCTAGGACTATATCCAGCTATTTCTCCACTCCAATCAACAAGTCGTTTATTAGATCCATTGGTTGTAGGCGTAAAACACTATAGTGTTGCACGTCGTGTAATTGAAATTTTACAAAGATTTATGGAATTACAAGACATTATTGCAATTCTTGGAATGGATGAATTAAGTGAAGAAGATCGTCAATTAGTAATGCGTGCACGTAAAGTACGTAATTACTTGTCACAGCCAAGTCACGTTGCTGAAAAATTCTCTGGTCAACCGGGATTATCAGTTAAACTTGAAGATACTATTGAAGGATTTAGAAAAATTCTTGATGGTGAATGCGATGATATTCACGAACAACACTTCTTATATGTTGGTAAAATTGATGATGTTTTTGAAAAAGTAGCAAAAAGTAAATAATGGCAAATTTAACTAAACTAAAAATCGTTACACCCTATGCACAAAACTTAGAAAAAGACGTGTATAGCGTTGAATTGAAAACATCAGAAGGACGAATTGCGGTTTTACCCGATCATAATCCTTTGATGTCAATAATCGAAAATCACGTTGCTTATATCCGTGAGCTACCAAACGCACCACGCAAACCATTATTATTGTTAGATGGTATTGTTTATGTTGAAGAGCACCAAGTACGTGTTTTTAGTGACTATTTTAAGTTTTTGGATGAAATTAAAATTGATGAAATTAATTCTTTATTGAATAAATTAAAAAACGATTTAGCTAATGAAGAAGATGATAAGAAAAAACTTCAATTAAAATCCAAAATAAAATTAAACGAATCAATTTTAATCGCTTATAAAGATCGATAAAACAATAAAGGCAAGAGGAATTTTCTTCTTGTTTTTTTTATTTTTTTTAAAAAATAAATGGTCCTTTAAATAAATTAATTATGTTTTAAATTTATCTAGTTTAATCTATGTTAAAATAATTAAAAATAAATTAAGGAAAACTATGAAGATTATTGGGTCAGCTTTTTTAGGAATAGTTTTTTGCATTCTTTTGGCTTTTGCAATTATTTTTGGAATTGAAATTGATTATTATCATCAAGGTGATTATTTGAAATATCTTAATTTTTTAGATAAATTACACCAATATAATAAAATTGATAATTTATTTGAATACTCAAATCATTATGAGTCAGCATTAATTGGTGTAATTGTTTTAACAATTATTTGCTTTTTAATATTCATAACACCAATTATAATAATAGCAATAGCAAAAGTTAAAAAAAAGAAAGTAATTAACAAAAATATTTAAAAATAAAACGGTGTTAATTTTAACAAACATCGTTTTATTTTTATTTATTAATTATTTTTGAAAAATTTTATTCTTTTTAATATATAATTAAAATCCTTTAAAAAAATAAAATTATTGATATTATATGCAAAAAAAAATATTAAAAAACTTATCAGTAGGTATTGCATCAACAATAATTCTTGGTTCAATAACTATATCATTATCTAATTGTTCTCATAGCAATAAACAAAAGACATTTTCATCTTCTACAATTACAAATCAAGATACTAAAAATTTAGACATAGTAGCGAAAAATATTAAATTTAAATATGATATTTTTGAAAATGAAGATGAACAAACAATTAAAATTAATAAAATTAAAATTGTGGGTGATTTAGGAGAAACTAAAATAATAATTAAAAAAGTTATTATTGAACAAAAGTCAAATATTTTTCTTGTTCAATACCAGCTTAGTTTACATAACCAAACTAAAGAATATACACAAAAATTAGAAATCAATAAGAAGCAAAGTGTTATTGAAACAAAATACATTAATGATCAATTAAATAGTAAATATCAAGCAAATAATGATTACCGCCCTTTTGCACTAAAAGAATTATTGACTTCACCACAAAACATAAAAAAAACTAGCAATCTTTCTTTAATAACAATACAAAAAAATAATCAAGAATTTAATAATTATTTTAGTTTTATTCAAAATGAGCATAATTTTAAGCAATCACCCTTTAATCAAGTGACGCTCTTAACAAAACAAAATCAACTAACAGATCATTCCACTAACTTTAAATTTGAAAAAATTGAAATAGATAAGGAAAACCAAATTGCAACAGTTAGTTTTAGTCATGATTCTGATTCACAAACAATACAAAAAATACTAAATGCAACAAATAAACTGCTCTTAATTAAAAATTTTGATTGAACCAATCCTTTTAGCAAAATTATTTCGTATGAAAAATTTAATAATAATCAATTACGTTTTTCACTAAAAGATTTTCCTAAATCATTAACAAAATTTATCATTACTCATATTCAATATGATGATGTTGTAGAATCATTAGGACGTGATTTAAAAAACTTATTTTTATATAATCAAATTGAAGAAGAATTAAAATTAAAAAAACTTAACTTCTATCTGCAAGAAAATGAAGTATATGGATCAGCATTTTTTGATTTTAATGAACAAACCTTAGAATTATATAAAAACAAAATTTTTTTATTTGAGTTTACTTTAGACGAAAATTACAGCGAAGCTAGAAAAAATCAAAGTTTAATCGCAAAATATACTCCACCAATTCAGTATGTTCGTGTTCCTTTTAAATCATTATGAAAATTCAAAATTCCTCATTTATATAATGGATATTTATACAAATTAAACAAAATCAGCATTCGTGATAATAATAGTTTAGCACCTTTTGCTTTTGTTAAAATAAAAGAATTAAATACAAGTACTTTTTTTGCAAAAAATATAACATATAATGATCGTAAAATTATTGATTTGTATTACAATAATGATCGGCTTTTTTCAACAAAATATCAAACTTTAAAAAATAAAAACTTAACTTTAAATGATTTATATAAACTTTGAGCATCTGATCAAAATAATTTATATTTAGATTATTCATTGCGGAATTTTATTTCATTAGTTCAATATGAAAATACCTACTTATTTTATAAAAATAAAACAAACGAAGGTTTTTATGATTTTATAACTAAAAAAGCTAATTTTATGCTTGTTAATAATAATGAAATCAAAAATTTACATAAAACTACATTAAAAGATAGTCCAGACTTGATCTTTAAAAAAGATAAAGATAATTATTTTCAATTAACAAAAAAAATAAATAAAATTAAAAATCTAAACCTTATAAATGAAGAAAATTTAGTTTTTAATATTACCTTTGGTTTAGATTCAAATCTTATCAAAGAAACTAACCTATGAAAAAACCTTATGTTAAGATCTCAAATTTCATTAGCAGTTCCTTATAAAATTTTAAAAAATAAAAAAGTTATTGAAGATGCTGAATTTGTTTTAAACTATGGTATTGGAAATCAAGAATACGAATATGAACTTTACAAAAAAATTAAACAAGATTTTCGTTTTCAGATATCTTATATAAATGATGAATTAAAAATTAAAATTATTTCTAAAAATAACGTTAGTGTTTTCAATAATATTTGAGAGCATAATTCTTCAATAGATTCATCTTATTTTTTAACAAAGGCTAATTTTAATATTTATTATTTAAATAATACTACTGTAGATATAATGGAAGATAATGAATCTAATAATCAATATACGACAAGAATTTATAAAAATAATGAACAGAATTTTTTACCTATTAAAAATGCTCGTGATCGTGTAATTTCATTAAGTTTAATTCAAGATGGTACATGAAATGTTTTAGGAAAGGTTAAACCTAATGATGATAATGATTATCGTTATTATCTAATTAGTTGTGCTCATGTTTTAAATAGTACGCAAGCTTTTAAATCAATTAATAAGACAGGTAATAAAGATCTCTTTGAATCAGGTAATAGTTCCAATGGCGATTTTGATCCATTAGTCCCCCAGATTATTCATGAAAATGAAACACTAAATGATAAAAAAAATCCTTATTACAATGCACTTGAAAAAAATGGCAAACTTGAAGCTAATCCAAATCAATTTCAATTTTTAAATTTTCCTGAAAAAATTAGTATCGAATCGATCATTAATTTTGATCATCAAGTAAAAAATAAATTATCCCCTCATGTTAATGCTTTAGGTTTTTTTAATCCTAATGCAAGTTTAGATTTTTCATTAATTACCATTAATTTAAAACCTTTTTTTCAAAAATATGGTCAATTAGAAAATTCAACCGCTTTTAATAATTTAACAAAAGAGCAACAAAGTGTTATTAGACATATTATTAATTTTAAAAATCTAAAACCTTTAAAATTAAGTAATCAAACTAAGTATTTTGATGATAACCAAAATGTCAAATGATACTTGTCAACTTTCCCTAGAACAGAAACAATCAATGAATTTAATGCTGGTAAACTTCCACGCTATCGTGAATATGAAATTAATAAATATGATAAAATCCAAGAAAATATTGTTACTACTAATAATTACTTATCAACAGTAGGGACAACTAAAATTAGTGATCAATATTTTGATGTTGGCTCTGGTTCATCAGGATCAGTAGTTTATGATGAAAATGGTGATTTAGTCGGAATGATTTCTTTTGGTGCCCATGAAAATGCAAAATTTACAGCTGGAGGTATGATTGTTTTTGATTCACTAATTTCTGGATTTTTTGGAGATAAAAACAATTTCGCTAATCGTACATCTTTAATTCAACAAATCAAACAATTAGCTTATTTATATCCAGAAAAATATGAAGATATTTATAAATAGAAAGGTATCTTATGAAAAAAAATAAATATAAACTTCTTATTAAATCACTAGTTATTACATCTTTTTTAGTTACTACTTCAAGTGTTATTGTAGCTTGTACTAATAAAGAAAAAGAACAACATTTGACTAAATTAAAAAACTTATCCCAACATGCAAAACAAATATACAACGAAATTAAAACCAATAAATTATTTAAAAATGAAGCTTTTATTTTAAATGACCAAATTAATAAAGTTTTAAAAATTAATGAACAAAATAATTTAGATGTCATTACTAAAAATTATAATGATTTAAAAAAATTATTAGATGAAATTCAAGAGAAAATTTCTAAAGAAAAAGAAGAAGAAAAGCAACAAAACGCTAATCTTAATAAAGTGATTAACATTAAATTAGAAAATTTAAATCAAATAGTTAATCATAATTTATTAAAAGAAAATAAAGAATCATTTTTTAATCAAATTATTGATTTCACTCCAGTTATAACAGAAATTCAAACTATTATCAATCAAAATCAAAATCTTTTAGATTTGAAAAATGAAGAACTTGAATTAAAATTAAAAAATTTAAATCTTTTTATTAAAGAATTAGATCATAAATTTAAAAATATAATGGATCAATTATTTAATATTGAAGATTCATACATTAATAAGTTTCTAAAATTTATTAATGACCAGAACTTTATTAATGATAAAGAATATCAAAAAAGAAAAAAGTTTAATCCGCAAGAATATTTAGAATTAACAAAATCTATTGAAAGTAGTTTTAATAAATTAAAAAACATCACTGTCAATTCAGATCTAGACCAATACCTAAATTCACTTAATTTAATGTTATTATCTTTAACTAATGAAGCTAAAACTTTTTTCACTAAATTTGAAGATCAAATTAAAGAGTATTTTAAGTGAATTGTATATGGTAAAGATGATACACTAACAAAAACTTTTAATCGAATTGTTGAAGAACAAAAAAGAAATGAATTTATGGAACAAACAGCAAAAGCTCTATTAACTTTTCCCACGGAAATTAATCAAAAATTTAAAATGTTCGTTGATTTTTTTACATTAAAAAATGATAAAGACGAAACCGAATACCAAAAAATCTGAAAGTTAAAACACAACGAAGTTAATAAAGTCTGATTTGGTATTGCGGAGTGCTTCGGATCCGGAAAATGCACAGATAAAAGTAAACAATCATAAAAAATAATTAGGGTTTTATTTTAGTGCGATAATGTGCCAAGATAATGCCTGTTGCTACACCAACATTTAAAGATTGCACATCACCAAACATATCAATTCGTATGCTTTGATCTGCATTTTTTAAAATTAATGGACTCACACCTTTATTTTCATTGCCTACAATAAAAACAGTTTTATTAGCATAATCAACTTTTTCATATGGTTGTGATTTTAATAAACTTGTCGCATAAACTCAAAAACCTTCATCTTGAAGGTTTTTTATTGTATTTGATAAATTATTGACTTCGATCATATAAATATAATTAATTGCACCCATACTTGTTTTAATTACTAAATCATTAATGCTTGCTTGGTGATGCTTTTTATAAATAATAGCATCCACACCAAAAGCATTAGCAGTTCTAATAATTGCTCCAAAATTGCGAGGATCTTCAATTTCATCAAGTATTAAAACTAAAGCATTTTTTTTATCTTTTATTAATTTTAAAAAAGATTCTAAACCCGTTTTTTGAAAGTTTTTTTTGACTAGTTTAAATGCAATATTTTGATGGTTTAAAGAATGATCAAATTGTTTAAATCATGCTTCATTAACAATTTCATAAGTAATTTTATTTTTATTAATTAAATTAATTAACTCATAATTTTTTGATAATAAATACACTTTTGAAATTGATTGTTTGTTACCAATTGCATCTAATAATGCTTTTTTGCCAAAATTATAATTCATTTTATAAAATTCCTATATTAATTAATTGTTTTCTTAATTCATCAGCTTTAACATAATCTTTTTTATCAACGTAATTTTTTCAAGTATTTAATAATGCTAAATTCTCATCATTATGCAAATCAACAAAATTAATACCCAATATATCTAACATATATAATAATTGAGTTAAATTCAGTTTTAATTCATTCATATCTTTATTTTTTTTAATTAAAATATTTATTTTTTTAACACTAATATGAATTAGATCAACAATACCTACAAAATCTAAATCATCATTAATGCGTTCATCAAAAAGCCTAAAATGATCAATTTGTGTTAATGATTTTAGTTGATGGTTGAAGTATAAATAGTTTTTTGCGTTATAAATAGCATTTTTAATTTTAAGAATTTCTTTTTCGTTCTGCTTCATGATTTCATGTGAAAATTTAATTGGTTGTTTATAATCTGCTTGATAAAAAAACCAACGCACAACTTGATAATCATATTCAGCTAATAAATCTTTTACTAAAATAAAATTATTTAAAGATTTTGACATTTTCTCATTATTAATATTTACTAATCCAAAATGCATTCATACTTTTGCTAAATTTTTATTATATAAAACTTGATTTTGAGCATTTTCATTTTCATGGTGGGGAAATTTTAAATCAATTCCACCACCATGAATACTAACTTGTTCACCAATATAAGTGTTGATCAAACATGAGCATTCAGAATGCCAACCTGGGCGACCGATTCCTCAAGGTGTATTTCACATAATACCTTTATTTGTTTTCTTTCATAAAATAAAATCATTAGGATTGTGTTTATTAGCTGCGCTTTCAATACGCATACCAACAATATCATTTTCTAAATCACGTTTCGATAATTGTCCGTAATTTAAAGCTTTTTTTGTATCAAAATAAACATCATCACCAATAAAATAACCTGCTTGTTTATCAATCAATTTTTGGATATAATCAATAATTTTATCCATATGTGTTGATACTTTAGGATTAATCATTTCTAGTGTATTTAAAGCTTTTTTAATTTTTAAATATTCATTAAAATAATATTCACTAACCTCTAATTCTTTTAGGTTATTAGCTAGAGCATAATTAATGATTTTGTCATCAATATCAGTAATATTTAAAACATATTTAGTTTTGATATTATGTTTTTTTAAAAAACGATATAACACGTCCATAGTAATTAAAGGCCGAGCATTGCCAATATGGATATGATTATAAACGGTTGGTCCACAATTATAAATTGAAATTAATTCATCATTAATTTCTACTAATTGATTAGAATAAGAATCATATAATTTCATAAATTATTCCTTGTTAATATGTAATGATCGTTTTTTTATCTGCAAAAATTTTTAATATAGTTAATGATATAAAACTAATAATGATGTTTTTAATTAAATTAAAACTTGTATATAAAGCAATAATTCCTAATCAATATGATTTAATATTTAACAAAAATAAAGTTGGGTGCTTTTCATAAATTTTTTGTACTTCTAAAAAATTCAGTGTTGGGGTAATTTTAAAAGTGTATCAATAAAGTGGAGTATAAAGAATACCGTTCATAATCACATTAAAAACAGTTGTTAAGAATGAACTTAATACTAAGACTCATAAATTAAGATAAAATTTTGGTCTTTTTG
This sequence comes from Ureaplasma urealyticum serovar 8 str. ATCC 27618, assembly GCF_000169535.1. NCBI lineage: Bacteria > Bacillati > Mycoplasmatota > Mycoplasmoidales > Mycoplasmoidaceae > Ureaplasma > Ureaplasma urealyticum. The sequence continues at coordinate 164,719 of NZ_AAYN02000002.1, read as the reverse complement.
GAATAAATAACTTTTTAAAAAGAATAACCATACTAACAAAAAATAAGTTATTTAAACTTAAAACCATTGTTCCGATCCATGAAGGACTTCCGTGTAATAAATTAGCTAAACTTAATAAAATTGTAACTAAATATACAAAGCGATATTTAACTTTATAAATTAAATAAACAAGTGTGAATAAAGAAAAATCAAAAGCCAAAAAATTAAAACGAATAAAGTGACTTAAATATGCAATCAAAATTCCTAGACCTAACATTACTGCACTTAGTGTGTAATCTTTAATAATTTTAGATGTTGAATAATATATACTATGTTTTTTTTTATAATTTCTTTTAAAAATTGTTTTTCCTTTTGTTATATTTATCTTCAATAATTTTTACACCAATACCTTTACTATCTTTAATTAAAGCATTAATTTAACTTTAATATAATGGATTACAATTATTTTAATAGTTTTATCTTTCTTAATTATAAAATATATACATTTTAAATTTTATTTTAAGAGCATATTTATTACAAAATTATTATTTTCTATATCATAGAATACATTACAATAATTTTAATTTAGCAACAAAAACAATTCTAAATTATTAATATTTGATTAATTTAAAAATTATTATCCTTTTTTCAAAATTCATTTTCAATAATTTTGACACCTAATAATTTAGCTTTTTCTAATTTCGTACCCGCTTCAATGCCAGCTAAAACATAATCTGTTTTTTTAGAAACACTGTTTTTAACTTTTGCATGATAATATTTCTCTAAAATAGTTTTAATTTCATCACGACTAATACTAAATGAACCAGTAATAACAAAAGTTTTATTTTTATATTCATCAATTATATTGATGTTATCATCATAAATAAAATCATCAATATATTCCATATTTACACCAACTTGTTGTAATTGATTAACTAAAGAAACATTATGATCATCATTAAACCAATTAATTAATGACAAAGCAGCTTTTTCACCACATGCATCAACATTAGTTAATTCACCAAAATTAGCATGCATTAAAGTGGTCATTGTTTTAAATTGTTTAGCTAATTTTTTAGCTAAATTTGGACCAACATGACGAATACCAAAAGCTGTTAATAAAAATTCTAAAGAACGTGTTTTTGAATTATTAATACTATTAATTAAATTACTAAAACTTTTGTCTTTAATTTTAAAATCACTAGCTAAAATAAATTCTTTGTGTTTTTGTAAATAGTATAAATCTGCAACATTTTTAATTAAATTTGCATCATAAAATTTATTAATGATCGCATCACTCATTCCTTCAATATTCATACAATTACGAGAAACAAAATAAACAATTTTTTCAATGTTTATTTTTTTACATCCATAAATGTTTAAACAACGTTGATCAACTTCATCATTTTCACGCACTAAAACTGATTGGCATGAAGGACAATTTGTAATTGATTCATAAGGAACACTATTTGCTAAACGTTTTGATAAATCAACACCATCAACATAAGGAATTACATCCCCAGCTTTATAAATTTTAATTTCATCATTAATTCGAATATCTTTTTCTTTAATGAAATCAAAATTATGTAAAGTAGCATATTCAACTATACTACCATCTAATAAGATTGGTTTAATTTTAGCAACATATGAAATTTTTCCTGTACGTCCAACATCATTAATAATTTCTAATAATTGTGAACTAACAACATTAGCTGGAAATTTATAAGCAATTGCTCATTTAGGAAATTTAGAAGTATAACCAATTTCATCATAAACTTCTAAATTATTAATTTTAATAACAATACCATCTATCATATATGAAAGATCATTACGCACTTTAGTATAACGATCAATTTGGTTAATAACTTCATCAATTGTATCAACTTTAACAATTAAATCACTAACTTTAAATTTATTATCTTTTAAAAATTGAATACTTTCATAATGCGTTTTTATTCCTAATTCTTGTGCATTGACTAAATAGTACATAAAAGCACTTAGTTTACGTTCTGCAACAATTGAATTATCTAAACTTCTTAGTGTTCCAGCGGCAGCATTTCTTGGATTAGCAAATTTTTTATCACTTTCTTCTAAATTATCATTCATTTCATAAAAATCATGAAATGCCATATAAACTTCACCACGAACTTCAATTTCATAGTCTTTATATTTTTGATCAATATAGTGTGGAATATCTTTAATCGTTAAAATATTAGAAGTGACGTCTTCGCCATTAACACCATCACCTCTTGTGATTGCTTGGTGTAATTTAGCATTTTTATAAATAATCGAAATACTTAAACCATCAATTTTAGGCTCAACTACATATCCCTTTAGATCAACACTAGCATTTTGATTATCTTGATCAAATTTTCTTAAATCATTAGCATCAAAAGCATTTGAAAGCGATAACATTGGTCTTTTATGCTTTACTTTATTAAATTTTTCAGAAACAAAACCACCAACACGAACACTTGGTGAATTGTTGGTTTTAAATTGGGGATAAGCATTTTCTAATTCAATCAACTCACGCATTGCTTGATCATAAACATGATCTGGCACACTTGGATCATCTAAAACATAATATTCATAATTTCATTGATCAAGTTTTTGTTTTAATTCATTAATTTTAGCTTTTATTCTATCCATACGTAAAATTAACCTTTTTTTTAAAATCTTTAGTATAAATTTTAATTAAAAAAACTAATATTTAAATAAACAAAGTTGTTATGAATCTAATTGTTATTTACTTTTTATGCTTTGTTTAATGGCTTCTAATTCGACAATCATATCACGATATTGAGCAGCAATTTCATATTCACGTTTTTTTGCAGCTTCTTCCATTTTCTTTTTTAATTCTTTAATTTTTTGATCATATTCATTTTTCGAGGCTTTTGCAGCATATAACTCTGCATTTTGTTTATAGTCATGACCACTTAAATCTTTGTGAATTGGCTTAATAATTGTTTTAGGAACAATGTTATGTTTTAAATTAAAATCTAATTGAATTTCACGACGTCGTTTTGTTTCATCAATCGCAACCTGCATAGCTTGTGTGATTGTATCAGCATACATAATTACTTTACCATCAGCATTACGAGCTGCTCGTCCAATAATTTGAATTAAAGATTTATCACTTCTAAAAAACCCAGGTTTATCTGCATCAAAAATAAAAACACGAGCTACTTCTGGAACATCTAAACCTTCTCTTAAAAGATTAATACCAACAATGCAATCATAAATTCCTTTTCTTAATTTATTAATAATAGCACTACGTTCTAATGTTTTTAATTCATTATGTAAATAAGCTGCTTTAACTTTTGTATTATTTAAATAATTTGTTAAATCTTCAGCCATTCTAATTGTCATAACAGTAATAAATGCGCGTTGATTATTGTTTTTTAAAAGCATTAATTCATTAATTAAATCATCAATTTGATGTTCTGTTTTTCTAATTTCAACAATAGGGTCTAATAGTCCTGTAGGTCGAACAATTTGGCTAACTATATGGTTATTTGATAATGCGATTTCTTCATCATTTGGTGTAGCTGAAACATAAATCACTTTAGAAATTTTTTCATTAAATTCATCATAATTTAAAGGACGATTATCTAAAGCGCTTGGTAATCGAAATCCATATTCAACTAAAGTTTGTTTACGGCTTCGATCTGTATTATACATACCTTTTACTTGTGGTAGTGAAATATGTGATTCATCAACAATTAATAATCAATCTTGGTTGTTGTATCCAAAAAAATCAAAAATTGTTCAAGGCGTTTGAAAAGGTTCGCGATGTTCAAGATGACGATAATAATTTTCAACACCACTACAAAAACCAAATTCAACAATGCCTTCAATATCTTGTTTAGTTCGTTGTTCAATTCGTTGAGCTTCAATTAATTGATTATTTTTTAAAAAGAATTTTACACGTTCATTAAGTTCTTTTTTAATATTATCAATCGCTATTGACAAACGTGAATCATCAAAAATATATTCACTTGCACTTCGTAAAATAAATCTTTGTTCTTTTGAAATAACATTATTAGTAATGGGATCACAAAGATCTATTGCTTCAACTTCATTACCAAACATCGAAACTCTTATTTTAAATTTATCACTATAACCTGGCATTATTTCTATTAAATCACCACGAATTCGAAATGTCCCAGGTAATAGATCATGATCTTTTCGTTCGTAACCTAATTGCACTAATTTATATTTAATTTGTTCAAAATCAATTGATTCGCCAACGTGTAAATATAAATTTTTTTTAGTAAATTCTACAGGCGAAACAGAAGCATAAATACAAGCGACAGAGGCAACAACAATTACATCGTTTCTCGTAGCTAATGAATTAATCGTTGATAAACGCATCATCTCAATTTCAGCATTTGTTACTGAATCTTTTTCAATGTATGTATCAGTTATTGGCTTATAAGCTTCTGGTTGATAATAATCAAAGTACGAAACAAAATATTCGACTTTATTATGAGGAAACATTTCTTTAAGTTCAGCAAATAGCTGAGCAGCTAAAGTTTTATTATGTGCAAGAACTAAAGTTTTTAATTGTGTTTTTGCAATTACATTAGCAACACTAAATGTTTTTCCAGTTCCTGTTGCTCCTAATAATACTTGTCGATTAATTCCTTGATTAATATTGTTAACCATTTCATCAATTGCTTTTTGTTGATCACCAGCTGGTTTATAACTACTTACTAGTTCAAGTTTTTTAAAATCATCCATCTTTAATCATTATTTTCGTTTTTAGTGTTTTGATCATTTAATTCATCGATATTAACTAATGAATCTTCAATTTCTTGTTCGCTTATTAAAGAGTGATCAGTATTTTCAAAATCAATTACATTATCGTTATCAATAATTTCATTATCATTAATAATAAATTCATTGTTTACTTCATCATATTCTTGATGAACATAATTTATTTTACCGATTGAACAAACTGTTTTTCATGCGACATCATGCTTTAATTTTTCAAATAATTTATCTGAATCTTCAACATAAATATTTAAAGGAGCTTTTTGCTCATAAGCACGTAGATTAACACCTTCACGAATTTTAGAAATAACATCTAAATGTTTAGTTCATTCTTCATCAATATTACTAATCATAATCTCTGATAAAATTTGATTAAAAATTCCTGGTGTCATTAATTGTTCTTTTTGTTCAAAGAAACTAATGCAATCATTTTTTAATTTAGTTTTAATTTCATCTAAATCAAGACCATAATACTCATCATGATTTAGATAGTTATCATAAAAAATATTTTGTGTTGCTAAATCAATTAGTTTTTTAACATCAATAATATCTTCGTTTGGTTCATTGTGAGATTGATAAATAATATCATCAATTACACTATCTAACATTCGATATAAAATATCCTTATTATCAGATGAAACAAGAATTTTATCACGTTGTTTATAAATTAATTCACGTTGGTTACTTAAAACATGATCATAATCAATTAAATTTTTTCTTGTGTCATAGTTTAATGATTCAACTTTTTTTTGCGTATTGTTTAATAATCGTGTAAAGAATTTTGTTGAAATAACATCTTCACTTAATTTATCATCGGCCTTTGCTAAATTGTCAGTGGCAAAACGACTAAATAAAGTATCTTCCATTGAAATGAAAAAACGTGATTCACCAATATCTCCTTGTCGTCCAGCACGACCTCTTAACTGGTTATCAATTCTTCGTGAATCACTTCGCTCTGTTCCAATAACACATAATCCGCCAGCTTCTAATGATTCTGGAGATAATTTAATATCAGTTCCTCGTCCTGCCATATTTGTCGCAATTGTCACTGCTTTATACTCACCAGCTCGTGCAACAATCTCAGCCTCACGCGCATGGTTTTTAGCATTTAAAACTTCATGAGGAATATTGACTCGTTCTAATAATTGGTGTAAAATTTCTGAATCTTCAACACTAGCAGTTCCAATTAAAATTGGTTGACCATTTTCATGACGACGAATAACATCAGCAATTACATATTTTCATTTTGTTCTTTTATTATCAAAAACATAATCAGGATGGTCAATTCTTCTAATTGGTTTATTAGTTGGAATTGTAACAACAACCATATTATAAATATTTAAAAATTCTTCAACTTCAGTAATAGCAGTTCCTGAAACAGCAGCTAATTTTTTGTATAAACGAAATAATGATTGGTAAGTAATTGTGGCAACTGTTAAATTTTCAGGTTCAATTTTGATTTGTTCTTTAGCTTGGATTGCTTGTTGTAAGCCAGCACTATAACTTCTTCCTTCCATAATTCGACCAGTTGATTGATCAACTAAAGCAATTACATCTTCACCTTCATCATCTTTTTTAACAATGTATTCACGACCATTAAAAAAAGTAAAGTTTGCTCTTAAAGCATTTGTAACTTTATGAATGATATCTGAATTTTCAAAGTTGTAATAGTTTTTAGTATTAAAAAACTTTTGGGCTTTTTCAACACCACTTTCAGTTAATGCTACTGATTGTGATTCTGGATCTAAAGTAAAATCTTGTGGATATAAAGTTTTTACAAAACGATCTGCTTTAACATAATTTCCAATTTCTTCTTGTGGTTCGCCTGAAATAATTAATGGCGTTCGAGCTTCATCAATTAAAACTGAGTCACCCTCATCAACAATAGCAAATCATAAACCACGTTGAACTTTACTATTGTAGTTAGTAACCATGTTATCACGTAAATAATCAAATCCTAATTCTGAATTCGTTGTGTATGTTATATCACAATTATAATTATTACGTTTTTCATATTCATTCATATTTGCTGTAATTTGACCAACAGACATATTTAAAAAATTTAAAGCAGGTGTAGCAAATTCAGCACCAACTTTAACTAAATATTCATTAACAGTCACCATATGAACACCTTTTTTATAAAGGGCATTTAAGTAAGCAACTAAAACTAAGGTTAATGTTTTACCTTCACCCGTCATCATTTCAGCAAAGTCGCCAAAATAAACGATGATTGCACCAATAAGTTGAACTTTAAAAGCTCTTTTATTATGAACTCGATAAATAACTTCACGAATGATGCATAATGATTCAACTAATCTATCATCTAATGGATTATTGTTGGCTAAATATTCAATAATATCATCAGATTTATTAATTAGTTCTTGATCACTAAAATGTGTATATTCATCTTCTTTTTTCAAAACTTCTTCAGCAATTAATCTAGCATGATTTAAAATCCGATTTTGGGGTGATATTTTTGATATTAAATTCATTTAAATACAAATCCTCTTATTGTTCATCTCATTTTAGTTCATCAACTGATTTTGGATGGTCATTACGAATTAATTCATTAATGTTTCCATCTTTAACCTTAATAACTAAAGTTCCAAGTTCAGCAAAAATTGGGTTATGGGTAACAATAATTACTGTTGTTTTTAATTCTTGGTTAACTTTTACAAATTCTTTTAAAATAATTTTTGACATTGTTTCATCAACAGCACCGGTTGGTTCATCACCAAATAAAATAATGGGATTTTTAGCTAAAGCACGTGCAATTGACACCCGTTGTTGTTGTCCGCCAGATAATTCATGAGGGAATTTTTTTGCATATTCTAACATGCCCACTGCTTTTAATGCATCTTGGGGTTTAATACGACGCTTTTTATCAACTTGTAAATCTGCACCAATTTCAACATTTTCTTCTACAGATAATGTTGGTAATAATCCATATTGTTGGAAAACAAAGCCGATGTACTCTTTACGAAAATCAGTTAATTTATTTTGACTCATATTAATTAATTGTTTACCACAAACACGCACGTCGCCATCTGTTGCTCGATCAAGACCTGACATAATATTCATTAATGTAGTTTTACCAGAACCTGATGGTCCTAAAATGATGACAAATTCGCCTTTACGAATGTCTAAATTAACACCTTTAAGTGTTTCGTTAATTAAATATCCATTTGTAAAAATCTTTTTAACATCACGAAGTTCAATAATATTGTTTGGATCACGTGATGACATATCAATATCGCCTTTGTGATTCTTGTTTAATTTTTCAACTTCTTTGATGCGTTTTTTTAGTTCTTTACGTTCGTCTTTTGATAAATCTTTTATATTAATTTTTTTATTTTCGTTTTCATTAGATACTGAATTAATATCATTATCTTTTTCTTTTTTAATTTTCATAAAGCCATCCTTTATTTAAGTAAAGCTATTTAACATTTAATTATAAGGCAAATCAATAACTTAATTTAAAGATATTAGTATTAAAATATATATTATAGATTAAGTAATTATTAAGGATAATAAATAAATTTATGCATAATTTAATTAAGGATTTAAAAGCGAGAAATTTAATTAACAATATAACTAATGAAGAGAAATTAAAAAAAGCCTTAGCAGAAAACAAGGGGATTTATGTTGGCTTTGATCCCTCAGCTGATAGTTTACACTTAGGAAACTACATTATGATTATGTTGTTAAAACGTTTTCGTTTACATAACATTAAAACATTCGCACTAGTTGGTGGTGCTACAGGGATGATTGGTGATCCAAGTGGCAAATCAGCCGAACGTAACTTATTAGATAAAACAATTTTAGAACACAATATTACAAAAATAAAATATCAACTTGAAAAATTTACTAATTCTCAAGTTATTAATAATTATGACTTTTATAAAAACATGACTTTCTTAGATTTCTTACGTGATGTAGGTAAACTAATTAATATTAATTATTTACTAGAAAAAGAAATTATTAGCTCACGTTTAGATGTAGGTATTTCATATACAGAATTTAGTTATAACTTGCTACAAGGTTATGATTTTTTACAATTATATAAAAATGATAATATTGCCATTCAAGCTGGTGGTAGTGATCAATGAGGTAATATTACAACTGGAATCGAAATAATTCGTAAAAGTTTAGGTGATGATAATATTGCTTGTGGTTTAACAATTAATCTATTAACAAATTCTGAAGGTAAAAAATTTGGTAAAAGCGAAAAAGGTGCTATTTATTTAGATGAAAATAAATCAAGTGTTTATGAAATGTACCAATTCTTAATTAATCAAACAGATGCTGATGTAGAAAAATTATTAAATTTCTTAACATTAATTGATGTTGATGAAATAAATAAAATAATGCAAGCACATAAAGAAAATCCAGCTTTAAGAATCGCTCAAAAAGCATTAGCTCAAGCGGTTGTAGTTGATGTACATGGACAACAAAAATATGAACAAGCATTACATATTAGTCAAGTATTGTTTAATGGAAATATTAATGAATTAAATCAAGAAGAATTTAATATTGCTATTAAAAGTTTACCAACAACAAAATTAGATAAAGATGAAATTAAAATAATTGATTTATTAAATTTAGCTAATATTTCATCAAGTAATCGTGTTGCACGTGATTTTTTAAGTACAGGGTCAATTTTAGTTAATGATATTAAAGTAAATGATGAAAACTTTTTAGTTAAAAAACAAGATGCTATTAATCAGGAATTTAGTATTATTAAAAAAGGTAAGCGAAATTATTTCTTAATTGTATGAAACAAAGATTAAAACTAAGTCATTTTTGTTTATAATATATATGTCATTACAATATTAAGTGGCGAACCTTGTCAGGCCAGAGATGGAGCAGCAATAGCATAATCTTTTTATGTGTGATGACACTATTAAATTTAATAAAAGCTAGCGAAATGCTAGTTTTTTTCATTTTATTAAGTTATTTATAATAATAAAATTTATAATTAAGAACAAGTATTAAAAACTATATATACAAGTTAAGTGATTTAAGGAGTTATAAATATGCACAAAATTATTAATCATCCATTAATTAAAGATAAGTTGACGCGTATGCGAAAAGTTTCAACAGTTTCTACTGTTTTCCGTACAAATTTAGAAGAGCTAACGCAATTAATGGTTTACGAAGCAACAAAGGATTTAGAATTAAACGAAATTGAGATTGAAACACCTGTTGTTAAAAATGCAAAAGGTTATAAATTAAAAAATAAAATTTGTTTAATCCCTATTTTAAGAGCTGGTATTGGAATGGTTGATGGTGTTAAAAGTTTAATCCCAACAGCAACAATTGGTCATATTGGTTTATATCGTAATGAAGAAACACTAAAACCAGTAGAATATTTTAAAAAATTCCCTAAAAACATTTCAGAATCAGATGTTATTATCTTAGATCCAATGTTAGCAACAGGAGGGAGTGTTGTTGAAGCTGTTAATATTATTAAAAAATACAACCCTAAATCCATTAAATTTGTGTGCATTGTTGCAGCTCCAGAAGGGCTTGAATATGTTCAAAAAATTCATCCAGATGTTGATGTATATATCGCAGCATTAGATGATAAACTAAATGAAAATGGTTATATCACTCCTGGTTTAGGTGATGCAGGAGATCGAATCTTTGGTACTAAATAATTTATTATAATATAATAAAGAAAAAAGCAATCCATAATTGGATTGCTTTTTATTTAATAAATGGAGCAGATGACGAGAATCGAACTCGCGTCTCGACCTTGGCAAGGTTGCGTTCTACCATTGAACTACATCTGCAAGTATTACCTATATATTATATAATAAACTAATACTTTTTTACATCGTTTTTTATTTGTTAACGTAAAAATTGACTAATTTCTGTTTCTAATTCATCAATCGTTTGAACAACAAGTGGTTTTAAATTAGCAATTGTTTCTTTATGCTTTTGATATTCTGGTTCTCAATTAACTAAAAGAAAATGACATTTAACATTTAAAGCTGCTTTTAAATCAGCTAAACTATCACCAATTAATAAAGTGTTTTTATGATCAACATTACAATTATTCATAAGCCTTAATAAACCACTAGGATGTGGTTTCATTTGATCAACATCTTCCGCCCCATAAATATAATCAAAATAATGATGTAAATTATAATAATCAACCATTGTTGTTAACAAAGTTGATTTTTTATTTGATAAAATCGCCAACTTAACATTGTCAATTGATCTTATTTTTTTAATTAATTCTAAAATTCCATCAAAAAAATAACTATGAATCATAAAAAGTGAAGATTCATATATTTCATAATATTTAGCAATCATTGTTTCAATTTCAATATCTAAAAGATCGTGTTTAGCATATTTTCTAAAAATATTTGCCATAGAAAGATTACCTAATAGATCATTCATTTCTTTTAAACTAGGCACATGATGATTATAAAATTCTAGAACACCAATAATTGACAAACTCATTGTTGTGTGAGTATGCATGATTGTGCCATCGAAATCAAAAACAATTAGTTTTTTAGTCATAGATATTTTTATTTATCTTTCTTACTTGAATAATAATTAACAACAAAATTATCGTAAACATCTTTTTTATCTAAATTAAAGTTATTATAATCAACTTTCATATACAAATCACAATCATAATAATCATTTAATACTGAAACGATTAAAGCATCAGCATGATTTAAGAAAATATCAAACAATTCTTTACCACCAATAATGAAAATATCTTCTTTTTTTGCATCATTCAATAATTGTTGAAAATCATTAGTTACAAAATATGATTGATCTTCTGGAGTTTGCATAATTGATGAAAAAATAATGTTAGTACGATTACTTAATGGTTTTTGTTCTAATGAATCAAAAGTACTTTTTCCCATTACAATTTTATGGTTTTTTGTTGTTTTATAAAAATGTTCTAATTCTTCTTTTACATATCATGGAAGTTTATTGTTTTTGGATATACCACCATTTAACGTTTGACATCAAATTAACTTTAGCATATTAAATAAAATCCTTAATCTTAAATGATCGCCATATTTTCATTATATACTAATTTAGTTAAATTAGATAAACATATCGCCAAAAACATTATTATTAAAGGATAAAAAAAACTAACCTTATCAACTAAGGCTAGTCCTAATTTTGCGTAGCGATGACCTATTTTACTTGCGCTATTTTCGGCTCTAGAGTGCTTGACTTCTGTGTTCGGGATGGGAACAGGTATTTCCACTCTGATATGATCACTACACAATTATGATCGATGTCTGAAAACTAAATATTATCAACTATTTTCTAAAAATTAACTAAGAACTTATATAAGTCCTCGAATTATTAGTATCGGTTAGCTAAACACGTCACCGTGCGTACACATCCGACCTATCAACGTTATAGTCTTTAACGATTCTTACTTCATTTAAGAAAGGGAAGATTAATCTTGAAGTTAGTTTCACACTTAGATGCTTTCAGCGTTTCTCTATTCCACACGTTGCTACCCTGCAGTGCCGCTGGCGCGACAACAGGATCACAAGAGGTGTGTCCATTCCGGTCCTCTCGTACTAGGAACAGCTCTTCTCAATCTTCCTACGGGCATGACAGATAGGGACCAACCTGTCTCACGACGGTTTGAACCCAACTCACGTATCTCTTTAATCGGCGAACAGCCGAACCCTTGGAACCTGCTTCAGCTCCAGGATGAGATGAGTCGACATCGAGGTGCCAAACAGTGCCGTCGATATGAACTCTTGGGCACTATCAGCCTGTTATCCCCAGAGTAGCTTTTATCCGTTGAGCGATGGCCATTCCATTCTGAGCCACCGGATCACTATGACCTAGTTTCCTACCTGTTCGACTTGTAAGTCTCACAGTCAAGCACCCTTATACCATTACACTCTATACACGATTTCCAACCGTGCTGAGGGTACCGTTGCGCGCCTCCGTTACCTTTTGGGAGGCGACCGCCCCAGTCAAACTGCCCACCTAACACTGTCCCCCAGCCAGATTCATGGCTGCAGGTTAGAGAAATCTTATCACAAGGGTAGTATTCCAACGATGACTCCATATACCCTAGCGAGTATACTTCAAAGTCTCCTACCTATGCTCTACAAGTAATAAAATTTCCCAATATTAAGCTACAGTAAAGCTTCATGGGGTCTTTCCGTCCAATCACGCCAAGAGGGCGTCTTCACCCTCACCAGGATTTCACCGAGTCTACAGTTGAGACAGTCAAGAGATGGTTACACCATTCAAGCGGGACGGAATTTACCCGACAAGGAATTTCGCTACCTTAGGACCGTTATAGTTACGGCCGCCATTCACTGGGGCTTCAGTCAAAAGCTTCGCTTACGCTAACATTCTTCTTTAACCTTACAGCATTGGGCAGGTGTCACCCCATATACATCGTCTTACGACTTAGCATAGAGCTGTGTTTTTGTTAAACAGTCCCCCCTCGCTATTCACTGCGGCTCACCTTTTACAGCGAGCACCCCTTATTGCTAACGTACGGGGTTAATTTGCAGAGTTCCTTAACTGTAGTTAACTCGCTAACCTTAGGATATTCTCCTTGACCACGTGTGTTCGTTCTCGGTACGGGCTACTAATTGTTTAACGCTAGAAGCTTTTCTTGGAAGCATGATATATATGTCTTCGCTACTACCCGAAGGGGTCGCTCGTACTCATAACTTAGTCTTAATAGTAAGCGGATTTGCCAACTTACTAACCTTGCTATTTAAACCGGAATCCAATAACCGGCACATAATAACCTTCTCCGTCACTCCATCACACAATTCGTAGGTACAGGAATATTAACCTGTTTCCCATCGACTACGCTTTTCAGCCTCGCCTTAGGATCCGACTTACCCTGGGAGGACGACCCTTGCCCAGGAACCCTTAGTCAATCGGTTTGAGAGATTCTCACTCTCATTCGTTACTCACGCCAGCATTCTTACTTGTATAAAGTCCAGTAGTCTTCACAGTCTACCTTCGCCCCATATACAACACTCGTCTACCGCTACATATACAATATGTAACCCATAACTTCGGTTATATGCTTAGCCCCGTTACATCTTCCGCGCAGAGTCTCTCGACAAGTGAGCTGTTACGCACTCTTTAAACGGTGGCTGCTTCTAAGCCAACATCCTTGCTGTTTATGAAACTCAACATCGTTTTCCACTTAGCATATATTAGGGACCTTAGTTAATGATCTGGGCTGTTTCCCTCGCGACAATGAAGCTTATCCCCCACTGTCTGACTGCTAGAATAGGTAATATGGTATTCAGAGTTTGATTCTATTCAGTACACCGAGGTGGCGCCATCATAGATTCAGTGCTTTACCCCCATATTCCCAATAATCTAACGCTATTCCTAAAAATATTTCGACGAGAACGAGCTATCACGGAGTTCGATTGGAATTTCACCACTATCCACAGGTCATCCCCTGTCGTTTCAACGAAAGTGGGTTCGGTCCTCCAGTGAATGTTACTTCACCTTCAACCTGCCCATGGATAGATCACCCCGTTTCGCGTCTATTGCAACATACTAAAGCGCCCTATTAAGACTCGGTTTCCCTACGGCTCCATTTCTACAATTTAACCTCGCATGCTACAATAACTCGCTGGCTCATACTTCAAAAGGCACGCTATCACACATTAATGTGCTCTAACACCTTGTAAGCTTATGGTTTCAGGTTCTATTTCACTCCCATCTCTGGGTTCTTTTCACCGTTCCCTCACGGTACTATGCTCTATCGGTGACAAACTAGTATTTAGGCTTACCCAATGGTCTGGGTGGATTCAGACAGGATTTCACGTGTCCCGCCCTACTCAGGATACTACTAGGTAAAAAATCAATTTCGTATACGGGATTATCACCCTCTGTGATTTGGCTTCCCAACCAATTCTACTATCAATTTTTAGTCCATATTGTAGTCCTACAACCCCGAATCGAAATTCGGTTTGGCCTCTTCCCCTTTCGCTCGCCGCTACACAGGGAATCACTTCGTTTTCTTTTCCTCTGGCTACTGAGATGTTTCACTTCACCAGGTATCGCTCTGTTAAATTATGAATTCATTTATACAGTAATCTAATTCTCATTAGACTGAGTTTCCTCATTCGGAGATCAACGGATTAAAGCCTCTTATCAGCTACCCGTCGCTTATCGCAGATTAGCACGTCCTTCATCGCCTGTTTGTCCCAAGGCATTCACCATAAGCTCTTAGTAACTTATTATAAATCCTTAAAGTTGTTTGTTTATGATTGTTAACTATATTAATTAATATAGTTTCTGTTCACTGACAACTTAATGTCAATGATTAGAAAGATTTGTTGATAATTATTCAGTTTTCAAAGATCGATCATCCATAATATATAAAATATTATGGGAGAGAATAAACTCTCAAAACTAAATAGAATCCGACCATATGAACTTTTGAAATATTTTTTAAAAAAGTGGCTAATATTCACATGGATTTTTATAAAAATGTACACTTATTAGTACGTAAATTAAAAATTTACTCCGAAGAAAGGAGGTGATCCATCCCCACGTTCTCGTAGGGATACCTTGTTACGACTTAACTCCAGTCACCGATCCTACCCTAGACGCATACCTCCAAAAGGTTAGCTTTGCGGTTTTAGATATTACCAGCTCCCATAGTTTGACGGGCGGTGTGTACAAGACCCGAGAACGTATTCACCGCGACATGTCTGATTCGCGATTACTAGTGATTCCAACTTCAAGAGGGCGAATTGCAGCCCTCTATCCGAACTGAGACTAACTTTTTCTGTTTCGCTTCATCTTACGATTTTGCAGCAGTTTGTATTAGCCATTGTAGCACGTTTGCAGCCCTAGATATAAGGGGCATGATGATTTGACGTCATCCCCACCTTCCTCTACCTTGCGGTAGCAGTATCGCTAGAAAAGCAACTAACGAAAGGGGTTGCGCTCGTTGCGGGACTTAACCCAACATCTCACGACACGAGCTGACGACAACCATGCACCACCTGTCATATTGTTAACCTCAACTATATTTCTATAGCGTCGCAATAGATGTCAAACCTAGGTAAGGTTCTACGTGTATTGTCAAATTAAGCAACATGCTCCACCACTTGTGCGGGTCCCCGTCAATTCCGTTTGAGTTTCATTCTTGCGAATGTACTACCCAGGCACATCATTTAATGCGTTAGCTACAACACCGACTCGTTCGAGCCGACATTTAATGATGATCGTTTACGGTGTGGACTACTAGGGTATCTAATCCTATTTGCTCCCCACACTTTCGAGCCTAAGCGTCAGTGATAGTCCAAGTTGGCGCCTTCGCCACCGGTGTTCTTCCATATATCTACGCATTTTACCGCTCCACATGGAGTTCCCCAACTCCCTACTACACTCTAGGTTTACAGTTTTTGATACAGCTAGACGTTAAGCATCTAGATTTAATACCAAACTTACAAACCCGCCTGCGCTCGTTTTACGCCCAGTAAATCCGGATAACGCTTGCATCCTATGTATTACCGCGGCTGCTGGCACATAGTTAGCCGATACTTATTCAAATGGTACAGTCAAACTAAAATCATTTCCTATCTTAGCGTTTCTTCCCATATAAAAGAACTTTACAATCTATAAGACCTTCATCGTTCACGCGGCATTGCTTCATAAGGCTTTCGCCCATTGTGAAAAATTCCCTACTGCTGCCTCCCGTAGGAGTATGGGCCGTGTCTCAGTCCCATTGTGGCTGTTCTACCTCTCAGTACAGCTACGCGTCATTGACTTGGTGAGCCATTACCTCACCAACTATCTGATACGTCGCACCCCCATCCAAAAGCGTCGCAAACGCGACTTTCTACATCTTCTCATGCGATATTGATGTTATTATTCGGTATTAGCTAATCTTTCGACTAGTTATCCCCAACTTAAGGGTAGGTTGGATACGTGTTACTCACCCGTTCACCACTAAGCCTAAAAGGCTTCGTTCGATTTGCATGTATTAGGCATGCCGCCAGCGTTAATCCTGAGCCAGGATCAAACTCTTTAAAATTGACGGATTCTATTTAGTTTTCAAAGATCATTCTTATTGCATTTAACACATTAAAACGCTTAAACACAATACATTAAAGTATAAACAAATTTATTTAAAATGTCAAGAAATATTTTATTTTTTTAAATTGTTTAACTCGCTTCTTAAAAGCACCAAAAAATTATATTAAAAATTACACAAAAAGTCAAGATATTTATTTTAAATAATATTAAATTATTTTTGAGTATTTTAGGCCTTATATATAATATAGATAAACTTTTACTTTAAAAATCAAACACGATCTAATTTAAATTCCTTATTTTCTAGATAATTTAATTCTTCGCATTGGTATTTTCGTACATTAATAAATTTAATTTTGTATGAAACTAAACATTGATATTCATAATTTTGATTTTTATCAATATCTTTAGTAATATATTTTTGTTCACCAACAATCGGTGCATGTAAAAAGTTTAAAACAGCACGGATTTGATGTGTTCGTCCTGTTAATAATTCAATATCATAAACAAAATACTTTTTGTAGTTACCAATATATTGATATTTAGTGATTGCTGTTTTATTAACTTTTGTTTTAAAATTTTGCACAATCATCGTATTATCATTTGCTTTGTACATGTAATTGTAAACAATATCATTATTTTTAGGTAATCGATTATAAGTTAGGCATTTATAAACTCTATTAACATCATTATTTTTAAACATTTCAGCGATAATTCTTAAAGCGTTAGCTGTTTTAGCTGCAACAATTAATCCACTTGTGTTTAAATCTAAACGATGGCACAAACTTGGTACAAAAGCACTTTCATCAAATGGATGATATTCATTTTTTTTAACTAAATATTTTTTAATACGGTTTTGTAAAGTATCGTTTTTATGATTATCATCTTCGTGCACAATTAAACCAATTGGTTTATGAACAACCAAAATATTTGAATCTTCATAAATAATTTCTAACTCATCTTTAGCTTTAGCAAAATCTAAATCAATCTTTTTTTCTAAAAAATTTTCTTTAGCATAAATACTAACAACATCATTTTCTTTCAATAAGTAATTGTGTTCAGCTTTTTTATGATTAACTTTAATATCTTTTGTCCGAATTAATTTATAAATCGCAATTCTGGATAAATTTGGAAAGTTTTTTAGTAAAAAACGATCTAAACGTTGATTAGCATCATTAATTTTTATTTTAATTTCTTTTAAATTCATGCTTAATTTAAATCCTTAAATTTAATTATTATTTTCATTTTCTTGGGATGATATATCACTAAAAGCTTTTAAATATTCTTGTACAAAAGGATGAATAGCTTCATTCTTAGAGAGCGTTTCACAAATTACTTGTGCTTTGATAACAAAATTTTCAGGTTTAATTTCTTTTTTAAGATTCAAACTTAAAACTTTGATAATTTTTCTTTTATTAGTGTGTGTTTTATAGAACTTTAAAAATTTTTCACTTTGTTTTATACCTAATTTTTTCATACTAAAAACAGCACTTTTACTTAAATATTCAAAAAAAGTATTGGCTAGTTGAACTTTTGGAGAACTATGTTCATCAATTGCTGATGAAATTGTTTGTAATTCTAAACTACTATCATAAATTGGCTTTGAATAAAAATGGTGATTTTTTTTATAAACAACAAAATTTAAATCAAATTTATCAGTAAAATCAAATTCTTTAATGTACATTACATACTTTACTTCTTTTTTAATAATGCCTTTATTTTTTTCTTGTTCATTAGTAATAAAATATGAAGAATTAATAATTTTTGGTAAAAATTGATAATAACTATACATTTCATATAATTCTTCATTTGTTTTATAACGAATATGTAGAAAAATTTCTTTTAGTATAAAAGCATCATATAAGGCATTATGTAATTTAAAAAAATCAATTTTAATACCACTTAAAATCCCTAATGAAAATAGACTAGGCACAGCGTTAGTATGTAATTTCTTCTCAAAAAATTTATAAATATCAAAATAAATAATTTTTTCAAGATCAAATTCATAGTGCGAAAATAATTGGTGCATTTTTTTAATATCAAAATCAGTAAAAGTAACAACAATAGCGTTTTTAACAAAGTTATAAATTTCTTTAGCTCATTTTTGATCTAATTTAGGCATTTGTTCAATATTATTAAAATTTTTATTGAAGTTTAATAATGTTTTAATGCGTGAATTAATTTCTTGATCAGGATTAAATTTTTTATTGAAGCGACGAATTTTATTTTTTTTAATATTTAAACGATAGCCACTAAATTGAATAATGCGTTGGTCGCCTTTATTATCTGTGGCTTCAATATCAACAAATACTAAATCTTTATCTTCACTTATTTCACTAATACTATCATATGTTCTCATCGCTATCTCTCTTACTCTTATTGATTGATATTCGTTAAAAATACCAAGTTTTTGGCTTGGTATTTTATTTAACAAACGATTTACGATTTAAATCAACAATTCTTGATTTACCATCATCAAAAAATTTACTTAAAGCACGAATGCCATTTGTTTTTGCATAAAATAATTCTTCATCGTCAATAATTAAAATTTGGTAAAAACTTACAAAAAAATCATCGTTAATCTTACACTCTAAAGAATTTTCACTATATCATGATAAATCTAAAAAACCGGCGATTTTGTTTGATTTATTAAAATATGAAGGATTAACGAAAGTTTGTAGCCATTTTAGTGTTAAATGATTTGAATAAGAATATTTAACAATATTTATTAAAAAATGGACAGGTCACATGTTTTCATATTTACTAAAATCTCAATCAATTGGTAATTCTAAAAAAATTTCAGCACGTTCTTGCGTTTTCTCAATATGATTATGTGATTTAAAAGCGCCTAATCCAAAAGTCATTAAGATTTGTAGATCATCTTTTTTAATAACTAAAATATCATATTCAATTGGAACACGTATATGTTCGTCGGATAAAAATATAATATGATCTACTTGACCATATTCTCTTAAAATGTAATTGTAAATAATTTGTTTTTCTTTGGCGGTATATTTATAATTCATAATTGCCTCATTACAAAATGCTTACCTAATAATTATATAATAAATGACTATAAAAGAATGTATATCAAAATATATTAAAAGATGAAAAAATTCTAGTAAAACACTAGAATTTTTCGTTTTAAATTTTCTCGCGGAAAGCTAGGTATGCTAATTTTAGATTAGAAATTGATAAATCGTTTGTAGGAAATTCTAAAGTATCAGTATTTAATTGAACATCAAAAATTTTTCTTAAGATTTGATTTAAAGCAGCACGTTCTTGCACTTCTTCATTAATATTAGCAAAAATAGCTTCAAATTTTAATAAAAGATAATGAACAAAATTACGTTGATCAACTTTAAGATCTAAATTTTTTAAATATTCATAAATTAAATCTTTAATTGGTTTTTGTTGATATAAATCATTAATAATTGTATCTTTAAAAACAAATCGATTGTTTTCTTGATAAGTATTATAAATATAATTAATGATTTCATTTAATAATGCAATATATTTATGTTTGCGTTGACGTTCTTTTTTTGTTTTATATTTAGGATCTATTTCAAAAATTTCAATCATTTTTTCTTGTAATAAATCACTTTCAAATCCAGTTTTTCCATACAAACCTTCATTTGGTTCCAAAACATAATTAGCAATTGGTTTTATTGTTGGTGAGTATTGTACATAATCAAAATTACGCATTGGTGTATACAAATAACCACTGTCTTCTAAAACATTACCTACTTCACTTTGATCTTCAGTGCTATTTTCATAATCTGCAATTGCTTTTGGTGTTTTATTACGATGAATATTTAAACCATAATCTAAAATTTTAGATTCGCCATCACTATTTTTTTTATTAAGTCCAGCAAAACATAATTCATGTAAATATTCATAAGCAGCTTGTTCGTTTTCATTAGTAATCGTACTATTAATCGTAAAACCATCTAAAACACTCATAGTATTTTTAGGTCGCACAACATGAAAGTTTTCTGATGTTGGTTTCATATTAGCATACTTTGAATCTGCTTCAGTTGTATACTCGCCCCCATTAGCTGCAAAAGCAATATCACCACTATAAGCAATTGCACCAGCAACACTAGCCATGGCTAAATCGTTTAGTACATCATTAGAATTAGCTTTTAAATGCATTGAATTAGGATGAGTGTTTTTAAACATATTACTAATATTATTTAATTTATTTTCAATATAACGCACACTACTACTATCTGGTAAAAACACGTTTGTTTTTAATTCTTTTTGTTTGTCTGCTAATTGTTTTTGTAAACGTTTTAGTTCTTTAGCATCTTCTTCTTTAATTTCTTGATCAATATTAGGATCATTTAAAATCTTTAGAATTCGATCAATACTATTGTTAATTCCAACAATTTCATGATTAATAGCTTTAATAACTTCGTTTTTATTATCACCTTCTAATTCCATAATTTTAGCAAGATCATAAATTGTTCTTGCATCATCAATAGCAACAATTTTTGTTTTATTTTTACCAATTGAAATTGGTGTTTTTTCATCAGCTCCAACGCCTAAATCAGCTTCTTGCTCGTATAAAAAACGATTGGGAGTGCCATCTTTACGTGTTAGTTCTTTAAAAATATCACTTCAATAAACATCTTTTTTACTATCATCTAAACTAGGAATTTTTTTACCACGATAAGCAAAAATTAAATCTTGGTAAAAATAAGGAATCATATATTCTAATAATTGATCATTTTTACCATCATTATCAATATCGCCTAAATATGAAGAATAAGCATTTGAAATAGCTCATACTTCTTTTGTAAAAATTTTCTGTAAACCATCAATTGAAGTAATTGTTTGATTATTTTCATCTTTTAAATCAAATTTTGATCAATTAATCTTCTTAATTAACTTATTTTTTGCTAACTTTGCTACTTCGTATGCTGAAGCAACTTGTACATCTAAAATTTTTGATTTAATTAATGAACCTAGAATTTCATTATTATCATAAAAACTATATGATAGATTGTTTTTACGAAATCGTTTTGCTTGTTCGTTAGCAACATCTGGGTCCATATAAGAATCAAAATTACCAACTACAAGTTTTGATTTTTGACTACAAGCTGTAATTATAGGTATAAAGACTAACAAACTTGTTGCTCCAGCAAAAATTTTTGCTAATTTTTTATTAATTTTCATAGTTTAAACCTGCTTGTTTCAAATTTTTAATTTGCGCGTATTAGTTTGTTTATTAATTAATTTTAACTTAATAATTTTATTTGCACTAATTAATGCAGCAATTAAAATTGTTAATAAGACCATCAAAGCTCCAAAACAAACTGCTCATGCTTTAATTCCTTTAGCCATTGAATACATTTCTGTTCCAATCGTATTAACTTTACCACCAACTAGTTTAGTAATAATAAAATCATCAAAAGACATAGCAAAAACAATAATTGTTGCTGAAATAATTGAAGGCAATAAATAAGGCAAGATGATTTTAAAAAATGTGGCAATTTTTGTATAACCTAAATCATAACTAGCAAGAATTAGATTCTTTTTCATTTTTAACATTCTTGGATAAATAATCATAATTGCATAGGGTGTACAATAAGAAATATGCGCTAATATAATGGTACTAAAACCAAAACTAAAACCAATTGGAATAAACGTTGCTGCAAATAATAAAGCTAATGAAATCCCACTAATAACATCAGGGATCATCATATTTGTTTGCGCAGATGCGGTCATTAATTTTTTATAAAATGCTTTAGCATGTCAAACTCCAAAACATGTCATTGTCGCAATAATTGTAGAAATTGGCACCGCAATAATTGAAACAATAATAGTATTAACTAATGCATCAGTAAATTGATTAGTTGTTAATGTCAAATAGTTTGATCCATCATTTCAATCAAAAGCTGATGTAATATTTCCTTTAATTGAAGGAGTAGTAAATGATAGTAAAACAATGATAATTAAAGGAATATAAATAATTGCTAAAACAATTCAAATATAAGAATTTCGTAATCAAGATAATCAATTAATATTGTTCATCATTTTTTACTCCTTTCTTTGAATTTTTACGTTTGTAAAAAATCAATTGTACGATCTTTGGTACGACAACGATAATAAGATAAATTCCTAATAAAATTAAACTAATTACTAAAGTAATTGTTGATGAACGTGATAGTTGAACTCCACTAGAAATTCCATCTTGACCTTGAGAAAAAATTTCTCCACCAATTAATCCACCAGCATTATCGTTATTTAAGAAGTTTGAAACGACAACCGATGTAAATGCGGCTAAATAAACAATCCAAACTCCTGAAATTAAAGCATTTTTAGTGTAAGGAATTACAATATGAAAGAAAGTATAAAAAAATCCTCTTCCTAAATCATAACTAGCATTAACTAAGTTTTTAGGCATTGTTGATAATGAAGTATAAATTGGTAAAATCATCAATGGCAAGTTAATATAAACTAAACCTAAAATAGTAAAGATATGACCATGTGTACTATTAATTTCGCCATTTATCACATCAAAAAAAGTTTTAATACCAATTAGTTTTACTAACATGCTCATTCAAATTGGCGAAGTGATTAATGCAATGGCAATTGCTTTTAAAAATTTTGATTTGCCAATACTTAAAAAATAAGCAAAAGGATAACCAATAATTAAGCAAAAAATTGTAGCAACAGCAGCAATTCATAATGAATTAAAAATTTTCATACCAATTGTTGGTGTAATTACTGATCAATTATCAACAATATTTGTAGTTGCCCCAGTTGAGTCAGTATTATTAACAAAAGATTTAACAATAATACTTACTAATGGTATTACTAATAAAAAAATTGTTACTAAAAAATAAGGGATAGCTAAGCTTAGTGCCTTATTCATTTTTAATTTATCAAAAAAAGTTTGCTTATAGTGTTTACGATTATTTTTTTTGATTGTTTTAGTTTCTTTTGAACTAATTGTTATTTCGTTTGTTTTATTAATGTTTAATGGTTTAGATGATTGAAAATGAAAATTAAATTGCTTGTTCATTACTTAAACAATCCTTTTTAATTACATGTACATCAATATCATCTCAGTCTAAACCGATTTCATCGCCTTCATTAACTTTATTAACACCTTCAACATTGATAATCATGTCGTTATATTTACACTTAATATCTCACATTAAGCCTTTGTATAAAACTGATTCAACTCTAGCATTAATTGAACCTTCATCTTTTTTAACAACATCAAAATCTTCTGGACGAATCATAATGTAGCATGCTTCATTTTCATCAAAACCATCAATAACATCAGTTTTTGAAGCAATACCATCAAATTCTACTTCGCCTTTAGCAATATAATGACCCTCAAAAATATTAGTTTTACCAATAAAATTAGCTACTCATAATGAGCTTGGCGAATCATAAATATCACTTGGTTTACCAACTTGTTCAATTTGTCCATTTGACATAACCACAACTTTATCTGATAAACTTAAAGCTTCTTCTTGATCATGAGTTACTAAAATAAAAGTAATTCCTAAATTTTTATGAAGTTTTTTTAATTCGTCTTGTAATTGTTTTCGCACTTTAGCATCTAATGCACTTAGTGGTTCATCTAATAAAATAATTTCAGGTTGGATCACTAGTGAACGAGCTAGTGCAACACGTTGTTGCATACCACCTGATAAATCGCTTGGATATGAGTCTTTACGTGCACTTAATCCAACTAAATCAATTACACGATTCGCTTCTTTTTCAACTTCTTCTTTAGTTAATAATCGTGTAATGTTTTTATTTTCAAATTGTTCTTTTTTTAATTGTGGATAAGTTGCTCAATATGATTCTCAATAATCAAGATCATTATATTTATAAGTGATCTTATCATATCTTTTATCTAATCCACTTTTTTCTTTATATGCTTTTTTTAAATTATAAATTTCTTTATCAATTGGATCGTTTAAATTTAGTTTTTCACGACTAAATCAATTTTTAAAATAATTTAAAAAATCCGATTTTCCATTTTTGTTAATACCTTGTTTTTGATAAAGTTCATCAAGTGTTCCAAGATATTGGTTTTTTCGCATTTCTTTAATTTCAAAAATGTTCTTATTTTTTTGGTATTTAAGATCCATTTTCTTAATTTCAGCCAATAACCCGCGTCTTTGTTTTTTTAATTCTTTGATTTTTTCATTTGCTTTTTTAAGTGCTGAATTATAAACTTTATCAGCTTGCAAATAAATACTTTGATCAACATTATCTTTTGGTTTACGCATTAATTTTAAACCATATTTTATGTTTTGTTTAACGGTCATATTAGGGAATAGCGCATAGTCTTGAAAAACCGTTGATGTTGGTCTTAGTCGAATTGGCATATCCTTAATATCAATTCCATTATATAAAATTTTTCCATTAGTTGGTTGTTCAAATCCAGCAATAATTTTTAACATTGTTGTTTTACCACAACCACTTGGTCCTAATAGGGTGACAAATTCACCTTTTTTTATTTTTAAATCAAATTTGTTTACAGCAGCAAATCCATCATCATAGATCTTTGTAATGTCTCTAAGATGTAGGAGTGTTTTTTCCATATGCATCCTCCATAAATAAAAAAATAAAACATGAGTAAACTCATGGTATTTCAAAATTGAAAACAAATAAAATATAACACAAAAAACACTAATAAAATTATTAAAAATAATTATTTTAATTCAATTTGATTTTAAAGTGAAAAAGCGCCTTATTTTTATGCTTTTTTGTATGAAAAAATAAGTCAAATTTTAATGATAAAAAATAAAGAAAAACTCCTTGAAATAAGGAGTTTGATTTATTCTTTAATTATTTAAATTGAATAGTAATTTTAATTGAGGTTTGGTTTTATTAAAATTTTTATTATCGATAGGAAATCATTTAATTTTTGATAATAAAATTGTTAATGTAACAAATGAAATAAAATAAGGAATGTAATTGATGAAATCAACATTATAAATTAATTCTCATATTTCTAATCCTTTAAAATCACCTAATCATTGAAAGTTGGCATTAATTAATTCTGGAAAAATACTTCCAGTAATTAATGTTACTCAAAACAAGGCTGTTAAATTACCAATTAAAGTTATTGCCATACCAATTAGAACTAAAGCTAAACTAATAGCTAAATAACTAATTAAGGTAATAATTGCTGTTTTTTTATTATTAATAAAATGAGCAACAAAAATTGTTAATAAAAGATAAAAAGTCATTCTTAAACAATAAATATAAGCAAATTCGCCCATTTGCATTGATGTAATTTGATCAATAATTAATTCTTCAGTTCGTCGATCAAAATGATAGTAATTTTGATTTGCATAAACAATTGAAATATTAATAATTAACGTAATTAATAACATTGCAATAATCATTGAAATTATTGATGCAATAATAGATTTTTTATTTTCTAAATATTGATCATAATGTTGAAATTGATTTATTGATTTACGAAACCAATAAATATTTCATATCGCAATTAATGATATAGTAATCAATAATAAATGGTTAATAATTGAAAATCGTCAACAAAAAGCATTTGCTAAACATGTTGCATGTCATACAGATGCATCATTATTAATTCTTGTAATAATAGCCATTGCAATTAAATATAAGCAAAAACAAAATACTAATATTAACGATGGTAAAAACCTTTTAAAAGAAAAATTAATTAAATTAAATTTTACGTTGGTTTTCATATATTTTTGTCATCTCATTTCCTGTAAAATATTCATTATTATAATGAAAAACTTTTCTAAAATTTGTTGGGAAATTTTTAGGTTTTGTTTTCAATGTATAAAATAATTTTAATGGAGATGCAGATTCTGAAAGTTTTCAATAATTAAGAAGCGTTATTGATCTTCTACCACCTCAAAGTCAATTAATCAACAACATTTCGCTTTTTTCATCATATCCATATACAACAAATGAATGCATTGTTTTTGTCGTTGTTACAATAACTGGATTATTGTTTTTAATATGTTCGATTGTTTTTCAATAATATGCTCCAATTTTGTAATCAGATTCAAAAATAAAGCTTCCCATTTTCCCTACCATAAATCTAGTAACAGGGAGATAATATGAACTAATTTCTCATAAATTTAATTTTTCATTGTTTAATTTCCATAGTTTATAAGGTAAAGATTCTTTTGGATTTTTTAATCCATAATTTCTAAAAACAGGTGAACTTTCAAAAATATCACTTTCACCTTTACTTAGTTCAAAATATTTATTAAATTCTTCATCTGTAAATATAGTTGAAGATGTAAATAATTCGTTGTATAGTAATAAATTAGATAAAGCTATATATTCGCACATACCTACAGATTCTCCTGGTCTAAAATCTCTTGTTTGTATGTAACCAATTTTTTCAATTGTATTTCTACTAGCTCATCACCAAGCATTTTTTATAACATTACTAATATTAGGTATAGATTCAAATGTATCCTTATTAAGATCTATTTTAAATGATTCTTTATCTTGTAAATTTGGGTCTTTAATATCTTCACCAAAAACATAAATAGACTTATTAATAATATCTTTTTTATGATAACTTTGTGTTATTTGTATTATCTTTTTTAAATTTAAATCATAAATTATGAATCTTTTTTCAAATTGAATATAAATATATTTATTTCCTTCTTCATCCTTAATGTATGTATAAAATTTATATTTTTGTTTTTCATTATATAATCGATTTAAAAGTTCATTGCTTTTTTCTAAAGCTATTTCAAAATTTTTATCATGAATACTATTCATACTAAAAGCTAAGGAAGCAATAGGAATTAAGCTAATTGCGCTTGATAATAGAATAATTTTCTTAAACTTCATAATGCGTCAACCTCTTTTTAAAAAAATTAAAGAAATTTAAAATACATTATTAATTTTAATTCGCAACATTTATAATGTTGTTGTTCATATTGTTTAAAATATTATTTTAAAAAAAAAAAAAAAATCAAGAAATTGTTTTTTATCATTTATTTATAAAAAAGGTATAAAATTTCAAGTAGTATTTATTAAAAAATAAGAAGCTAACCTTAAAAATAAAGTTAACTTCTTTTTTGTTTATTAATAGATGTATTTTTCTAATGCTTTAGGAATGGTAATGCTACCATCTTCTTGTTGATAATTTTCAACAACTGCTGCTCATAATCGATCAATTGCTAATGATGATCCATTTAACGTATGAACTAATTCTGTTGGAGCATCAACAGTTTCTTTATAACGAATTTTTGCTCGTCGTGCTTGGAAATTAGTACAATTTGAACAACTTGAAATTTCTTTATAAGCATTATACGATGGTAACCAAACTTCTAAATCATAAGTTTTAGCTGAACTAAAACCTAAATCACCTGTACATAACGCAATTCTTCTATAAGGTAATTCTAAAGCTTCTAAAATACTTTCAGCTTGTCTTGTCATTGATTCTAATTCTTTAAAACTATCTTCTGGTTTACATAGTTTTACTAATTCTACCTTATGGAATTGATGTTGACGAATTACGCCTCTAACATCACGTCCTGCAGATCCTGCTTCGCTACGAAAACAAGGAGTTAAAGCTGTATAGTATAAAGGTAAGTCACTAGCTTTTAAAATTTCATTACGATGTAAATTTGTTAATTGAACTTCTGCAGTTGGTGATAGATAATAATTTGAATTTTCTAATTTAAATAAATCATCTACAAATTTTGGTAAATTTCCAGAGCCAATTAAAGATTCTTGATTAACAATAACAGGAGCTCAAATTTCATTAAAACCAGCTTTTACATTCATATCTAAACAAAATTGTTGTAAAGCACGATATAAACGTGCGCCAAAATTAGTATAAATAATAAAACGACTACCAGTAATTTTTGTTGATTTATCAAAATCAATTAATTTATTTTTTGCTGCTAAATCTCAATGCGCAAGAGGTGAAAAATCAAATTTTCTAGGTTCAAAAACTTTTTTAATTTCTACGTTATCATTTTCATCATTACCAATTGGCACTGAATCATCTGGCATATTAGGAATTACTAATAATAATTTATTTAGTTCATCTTGTTTGTTTGATAATGTTAACGAAATATCTTGTAATTCACTTTTAATACTATTAACTAAATCTAGTGTTTGTTGTAATTTAGGATCTTTGTTTTTAGCTAAAATACCAATTTCTTTTGATAATTGATTTTTTTTAGCATTAAGATTTTGTTCTTGTTGCATTAAATTTCGTACCAAAACATCTAAACCAAAAATTTGATCAAATAAATCGCTTGATACTTTTTTATTTAGCATTTTTTCTTTGGTAACTACAATATCTTTTCGTATTAAATTAATATCAAACATATAAACTCTTCCTCTTTAAGTTTGTTTAATAACTCATATAAACATATATTTTAATAAAATAAAATGCTATTTAACCAAACAAAAAGGTTGGCAAGCATTTTATTTAATAATTAGTTAGATTTTTGATCTTTTTCTTTATCTTTTGTTGATTCTTTATCATCAACAACTTTTGCTTCTTCGACACTACTATTTGCTTGTTTTTGAGAAGCTTCACGCTTGTTTTTATTAGCAATTACCTCCGGTGGTAATTGTTTGTATTGGTGGATATAATCGAT
The DNA here is from genome assembly GCF_000169535.1 of Ureaplasma urealyticum serovar 8 str. ATCC 27618. Lineage (NCBI taxonomy): Bacteria > Bacillati > Mycoplasmatota > Mycoplasmoidales > Mycoplasmoidaceae > Ureaplasma > Ureaplasma urealyticum. Next base: position 135,317 of record NZ_AAYN02000002.1, on the reverse strand, counting down.
TTGTGGTTTTAAAATTGTTTCTAATTCTAATAATGTTTGAACGATTAATTCTAATTCTTCACGATATTCATTAATCATTTCTTTAACAATTTTGTATTCACGTTGAATAATTTTTTCAATTTCAATATCAATTGCTAATGCTGTTTGTTCTGAATAATTATTTCGATAAGGATTATCAACGCCTTCAGTAGCAATATATTGCGTTAAACCAACATCTGTCATTCCAAAAGAAGCAACCATTGCTCTTACAATGTTTGTAATTTTATAAAAGTCATTTGCAGCCCCTGTTGTAATTTCATTAGGTCCATAAATTAATTCTTCTGCAGCACGACCACCTAATGCAGTACGTACACGGCTAATTAATTCAGTTTTGTTTTGTAAAATATTTTCATTTCTTTCAGGTGTTTGTAATGTATAACCAGCAGCTCGACCACGAGCAACAATAGTAATTTTTTGAACAACATCAGCACCTGGCGAATATAAACCAATTAATGCGTGTCCAGCTTCATGGTATGAAACTTGTTCACGTTCACGTTCAGAAATAACTTTATTAGGACGTGAAGGTCCTGCAATAACACGATCAATCGCTTCATCTAAATGATTCATATGAATTGATGTTGCTTTATCTCTAACTGATAATAAGGCAGCTTCGTTTAAAACGTTTTCTAATTGCGCACCACTAAATCCAGCAGTACGACGTGCAATATCTTCTAAACTAACTTTTGCAGATAAGTTTTTATTACGTGAGTGAATTCTTAAGATTTGTTCACGTTCTAAAATATCTGGTAAATTAACACTAATTTGTCGATCAAAACGACCAGGACGTAAAATCGCATCATCTAATGTGTCTAATCTATTTGTTGCAGCCATAACAATAACACCACTTGAAGTATCAAAACCATCTAATTCTGATAACAATTGGTTAATTGTTTGATCTTGCACAGCTGTTAGTGAATTACCACGTTTTTTAGCAACTGAATCAATTTCATCAATAAAAATAATAGCAGGAGCGCTTTTACGTGCTTTTTCAAATAATTCTCTTACACGACGTGCACCAACACCAACGAAAGTATCTTCGAAAGATGAACCAGTTGTTTGAAAGAATGGTACATTAGCTTCACCAGCAACGGCTTTCGCAATTAATGTTTTACCAGTCCCTGGAGGTCCATATAACATTACACCTTTGGGAATTCTTGCACCAGCAGCAACATATTTTTTAGGTTCTTTTAAGAAGTCAACTATTTCAATTAATTCTTCTTTAACTTCAGCAATTCCAGCTACATCACTAAAACGAACGCTAGATTTAGTTAATTTGGCATTTCCTTTATTAGTTCCTAATAATGAATCGCTTTGTGCTTTAGAAACACGTAAAATAATGTATAAGAAAATTGCAAAGAAAATAATTGAAATTAATGGTGAAATAATAACTTGTGCATTAAAACCTGATGATGGAATCCCAGCATTTTGAGCAATAATAGATGTTAATCAATTTCATTGATTATTAGTAGCTCCAGAAATTGGTGTATAAATACTTGTTTCACCAATTTTGAACTTTTCAACGCCTTCACGCACAATATTAAATGAAATTCTTGATAAACCTAAACTTGATGCATTAGAAATTATTTGAAAATTAGTGTTGTTTAAAATATTAACACGTGCAGCAAGCAATTGATCTTCATCAATTGTATAACGTGTTATTTGATTACTATTAGGTCTAACAGTGTTTAAGTGTAAAACTCGTTTATCATTAACAATCTCAGTTTGAGCACTTTTAACAATTACACTATCATATTCTTTACGAACAGAGAAATAAATAATCACACCAATAATTGTTCCTATAATTAATAGAACAATTAATCAAAAAATGATTCTTCGATTTCGTTTTTTACGTGCTTCTGGTGATTGTTTACGAGGTTGAGTTAAATCGTCTTTTTTAAGACTATTATCTTCTGATTCGATTTTTGAAGTAAATAAATTTAATATTTTTTTAAAAAAATGCATTTAATTACTCTCCATCCCCTTCATTTTTATTATTTAAATCTTCTTGGTAAACTTCTTCTTTTAAAACACCAATGTATGGTAAATTACGCATAATTTCTTTGTAATCTAAACCAAAACCAACAATAAACACTAATGGGATGTCACAACATGCAAAATCAGCTTGCAAGTCTACTAGTCGACCATCTTTTTTGTCAACTAGTGTAACTAATTTAATTGAACGAGCCCCACGAATTTTTAATAAATCGTAAACTTTTTTAATTGTACGACCAGTATCTACAATATCTTCTACTAAAATTAAATCTTGATCTTTTACTTCAAATTTAAGATCTGTAATAATTTCTGGTTCTGTTTGTGCGCTAGTTCCACCTTTAAAACTACTAATTGCTAAAAAGTCTAATTTCATATCCACTTTAATTTTTGGTAGCAATTTACCAATAAATGGAATACACCCTTTCAAAATACCAATCATGATTGGTTCTTTGCCTTCATATTCTTTATTGATTCAATTAGCTGCTTCAGTGATTTTTTGATCAATTTGTTCTTCAGTGATCAAAACCTCTTTTATTCTTGGATCAATATCTTTCATTTTTGTACCATCATTTCTTATTTTTTGATTTTTAATCTTACTATTATACCATTAAGTAATTATGATTATTTAAAGTAATTGGTCATAAAATAGTTAACTTTGAACTCTTTTATTAAAATATCAGCTTTGTTACTTATTTTTAATTTTCCATTTTTATAAGCTTTGTCAACATAAGCTTTTAAAGTGATTGAACGATCTTTATTTTTAATCATTTCAACATGGATTTTTGTGTTTTCTAAATCAACATCTTCAAACATTACAAGTGCCAATTCACTTAGATCATTATATGTAAGTTTATTAAAATCTAATTTATTGACTAATGTTTGAAGTTTTTGTTTTTGCTCTTTTTTTGATTCATCAAAATTTAATTCTAATTTAGCATCTGTGTTTTTATTAACATCATATACATGTTGATAATGAAATTTAAAATTAATTGGAGAAACATAAGTTTCATTAGTTTTATTGTTAATATGTAATACACTTAATTCCACTGTTTGTTTTTCTTTATCAATTTTAGTAATTTTATATTGACGACTAAAATTGTTAAAATCTTGTTCTGGATTAATAAAATATGTTTTAAAATAACGATCAAGATCATCAATTGTAATTTCAGATAAAGATTTTTTAAAATATAAGAAAGTGCCTAATTCTTTAATTTTGTTTGGATCATTTAATATTCCAATTTCTGAATTATTTTTATAGATAATTTGATTGTTTTGACGATCGTATTCGTCAGCTTCTTGTTGATTAATTGTTGCTAAAGTAATTGGTTTAAATTTTTCATTTTCTTTAAAAACTTTAACTTTAAAAATTCTTGCAATATTTGGATTATTAGGATTAATTAAATTTTTAGCATTAGTATCGTCGTGTTTTTTAATTGATACTAATTCATACTCACCTGGAGCAAACTCGCTATAATCAATTAGTGAATCTAAAATATATTTCTTTTCTTTAGAGTAGGTTAGCTCAATGTTTTTTGTATATGTTTGGTTAGTATTTTTGTTTTTAAAAACAATATCAAAACAAACTTTTTCATCATTACTTGGTCATTGAAATAAATTTGTAAAATTCATGTATTTACTTTTTTGTTTTTTAAATCCATAAATTGAACCATCAAGATATAAATCTTTAATTTTTAAATTAGGATTAGCAATACGATAAACTGAACGTAAAATACCATTTTGCATATCATAATCACTAATTTCACTAACTAAATATCATAGTTGTTGATAAAAGTCCTCTGATAAAAATCCTTTTTGTTGCATTTTTTGAACATATTGAATAAATTGTAAAAAATATGCTCCTTTAGCATCAGTGCTAGTTAATTTTAAATTTGCTAATGCATAGTAAGTTAGAATTGTTTTTTGTGATAAAAAATAATCTTTTAAGTCTTGAACTCATGTTATTGGAATCTCATTTTGTTTTAAATCATAAACAGATTTATCACCAATTTTAAAAAGTGGTGATTTTAAAGTGTTTTCGTTTTTTTCAAAAGGGATCTTGAATGTTGATGTAATTTTAATATTTGGAAGTGTGCGTTTTTGTTCAATTTTTGTTTTAAATTCATCAAAAAATGCTTGGTCAACTTTTTCAATAACTTTATTAGGTTTTGTTTGTGAATTTGATTGTGATTTTTGTTTGCTACATGCTGTAATAGCAAAAACTGTACATAGCGAAGTTAAAGTAATTCCTGCCATTAAAAGCGTTAATTTTTTTGTCTTATGTTTCATAAATTTAGTTCTTTTTTAAATAATTTTCTAAATATTGAGCAGTATAAGATATGTCCTTTTTAATTAATAATTGCTCTGGAGTACCAGTAGCTATAATTTTACCACCATTGTTGCCACCTTCTGGTCCAACATCAATAATATAATCAGCAACTTTAATTAAATCAAGGTTGTGTTCAATTACTAAAACAGTATCTCCACCATCAACAATCTTATTTAAAATTTTAATTAATTTTGCTACATCATCAATATGTAAACCTGTGGTTGGTTCATCTAAAACAAATAATGTTTTTCCTGTTGGTTTACGTTGTAAAAACTTAGCTAATTTTATTCGTTGCGCCTCGCCTCCTGATAATGAAGTTGATGAGGCGCCTAATTCTAAATATCCTAAACCTACATCAAGCAATAATTGTAATTTACGATGAATGCTTGGATAATTTTCAAAAAATACTAAAGCTTCATCGATTGGCATTTTTAGTACATCATAAATTGATTTACCTTTAAATTTAACTTGAAGTGTTTCATCGTTATAACGTTTTCCATGGCATTCTTCACAACTTATATAAACATCTGGTAAAAAGTGCATTTCAATTCGAATTGTACCATCACCTCAACAACGTTCACAACGCCCTCCTTTAATATTAAAAGAGAAACGGCTTTTAGTATATCCACGTGCTTTAGCTTCGATTGTATTTTCAAATACTGTTCTAATATCATCAAATACTCCAACATAAGTAGCTGGATTTGATCTTGTAGTTCTACCAATTGCATCTTGATTAACTACAACAATTTTATCTACATTAGATGCTCCAATTAAATCTTTATACTCCCCTGGAATTACAAAGGGATTAAAGTTAGTATATTCAATTGCTTTCACTAATGTTTCTAAAATTAGTGATGATTTACCAGATCCTGAAACACCTGTAACACAAATAAATTTACCTAAAGGAATTGTTAAATCAACATTTTTTAAATTATTATGTTTTGCACCTTTTAAAATAATTTTATGACCATTACCACTTCTTCGTGTTTTAGGAACTAAAATATCTTTTTGTTTTGATAAATATTGCCCTGTTAGTGAATTAGGATTTTGCATCACTTCTTGCGGTGTTCCAGCTGCTATTACATAACCACCATTAACTCCAGCTTGTGGACCAATATCAATTAAATAATCAGCTGCTAGCATTGTTTCTTCGTCATGTTCAACAACTATAACTGTATTACCTAAATCACGCATTTCTTTTAGTGTTTTAATTAATTTATCATTATCACGTTGGTGTAATCCAATCGATGGTTCATCAAGGACATATAAAATACCTGTTAGTTTAGAGCCAATTTGGGTTGCCAAACGAATTCGTTGTGCCTCTCCCCCTGATAAACTAGATGCAGGGCGTGCTAAAGTTAAATATTCTAAACCTACATTTTTTAAAAATCCTAAACGATCTAAAACTTCTTTTAAAATTGGATTAGCAATTTTTGCTTGTGCTTCACTTAATTGTAAATGTAATAAAAAATCAATTCCTTCATTAATATTTTTTTCAATAAAATCAATAATATTGATTTCATTAATTAAAATCGATAAAGCTTGTGGTGATAACTTTTTACCCTTACATGATTTGCAAATTTTTTCACTCATGTATTTGTTGTAATGTTCACGTGCCATCTCGCTAGATGTTTCTTGATAACGACGATTAACTAATTCTAAAACTCCTTCAACATAATCGATTGATGAATAGTTTTTATTATTCGCAGAAGTTATATCAATTTCAATTGCTTCATCTGATCCATATAGTAATAAATCTATTTCTTTACGATCCAATTCTTTTAAAGGTTTTGTTTTATCAATTTTATAGTGTTTAATAATTGAATTAAAACGTTGTCAATCAAGATTAGTTGTATTAACAGTGTTTTTAAAATAATCTAATCCACCTTCATTAATTGATAAATTTGGATTAGGGATCATTTTACGTTCATCAGGAACATAATTATATCCTAATCCTTTACATTGTTCGCATGCACCAATTGGTGAATTAAATGAGAATAATGTTGGTTCAATTTCTTTAATTTTAAAACCACAAACTCGACAAACATCATTTTGCGTAAAATAATGAATATTATCATCAACTTTAAAAGCAATTTCTCCTCCACTATAATTTAAAGCAAATTCAATAGCATCTAGTGCTCGTGTTTTTGTTTGGTGATCAATATTTAAAACTAAACGATCAACAATAATTGCTATATCTGTTTTTTTGTTATCTAAAAATTGAGGTAAATTTTCATCTAATTGATAAACTTCATTATTAACTAAAACTCTTAAATAACCTTGGCTTCTTAAATTATTTAAAACTTCATTAATTTTATAACCTTTTTTAATTTCGATTGGCGCTAGAATTTGTACTTTGCTTCTAGGTGGTAAACTAAATAAGAAATCAGCAATTTGTTTTGGAGTTTGTGATTTAATTTGCCCATGTCCATTAGGACAAAATGGCGTTCCTACACGCGCAAATAAAACTCGTAAATAATCATAAATTTCTGTAATTGTACCTACAATTGATCTTGGGTTTTGGTTAGTTGATTTTTGATCAACAGCAATGGTTGGTGATAAACCTTCAATGCTTTCAACATCAGCTTTATCATTTCCACCTAAAAACTGACGTGCATAGCTTGAAAGTGATTCAAAATAACGACGTTTACCTTCAGCAAAAATCGTATCAAAAGCAAGAGAAGATTTACCAGATCCTGAAACACCTGTAATAACAACTAATTTATTTTTAGGAATTTCTAAATCAATATTTTTTAAATTATTTTCTTTAGCACCTTTGATGATAATTTTATCCATATTTACACCTAATAATTACGAGTTTAATAATGAAATTTCATTTTATTTATATAATTTTAAATGATAACAATTTAATATATAATATAAAAAACATATAGAATTTAAATACCTTTGGTTATTTATTAAAAATAATCTGCCTTAAATCTTCAATATAAGAATGGAATATTTGGTATAAAATAATAAGGTAAAACCTAAATAATGTTTAACAATTAAGGAGTATATTTATGGCTAAATACATTAAAACAGGTGTTTCTTACATCAATTTAGACAATGCACGTACAATCAATGTTCTTCCAGAAGATATTGATTCATATTTAGAACTTGGTGGGGATGAAGCATACCAAACAAGTGATTTAGGATCAGAACTATACATTAACTATGCAGATTTTGAATCAACAAATATTTTATTTGATCTTAAAAAAGAAGAATTACAAGCAAAAATTGATGCTTTCTTAGTTTCAAATGACACAATATTAGATTTATCAGAAGTTTTCTTAGATGTTCATTTTAGTGAAGATGATGATTATGAAGAAGATTGTTGTTGTGAAGATGAATGTTGTGGCGATGAAGAAAATGAAGTTTGTTGTAATTCAGAAACAAAATCATTAGAAGTTGAAGAAGAATGCTGTGGTGGAACTAAAGATGATTGCTGTGGCGGCCATGAACACGAACACCACCATCACCAACATTAATTAAAAAGTATTTAATTAAATAAAAGAGAGATTACTAAGTTAATTAGGAGTCTCTTTTTTGTTTTTAAATGTTTTAGTATGTATTTTATATATAATAAAATTAAAATTATTAATAAACTTAAATAAAGGGCGTAAAAATGGATAATAAGAAAGAAATTGAACGTAATAATTTACACTCAACGATTTGAAAAATTGCTGAAGAACTTCGAGGAGCAATTGATGGATGAGATTTTAAACAATATGTTTTAGGAATATTATTTTATCGATATATATCAGAAAATTTCACTAAGTATATCAACGATGGTGAACGCGAATCTGGTGATCCTAATTTCAACTTTGAAACACTTAATGATAATGTAGTAAATGAAGAGAATCGAACAGATTTAATTAAAGAAAAGGGTTTTTATATTAAGCCATCATTTTTATTTACTAATGTCGTTAAAAATGCTGAAAATGATGAAAATTTAAATGAAACCTTGGAAACTATTTTTAAAAGTATTGAAGAATCATCTATTGGTTATGATTCTGAAAAAAATTTAAAAGGATTGTTTAACAATATTGATGTTAACAATAATCGTTTAGGAAGTACTACACAAGAAAGAAATAAAAGACTAGCAAGAATTTTAATTAGAATTAAACACAAAATATTTGAGTTTTATTTTGAGAAAAACTGCTAGAAAATATGTAAATCAAGCGTCAGGAAATCCAAAATTAATGAGTAATGTCATGCAAGAGATTGTTGTTCCTATTCCACCCCTTGCAATCCAAAACAAAATTGTTGAAGTTTTAGATAAATTAGAAGCATATACTGAAAACATTAATGTGGGATTGCCTCTTGAAATAAAACAACGCAAAAAACAATATGAATACTATCGCAATAAATTATTAGATTTTAAAGAATATTAAAATAATGTTTTGTTATTTAAAAACAAAACATTAAATAAAACATTTACAAAATAATAATCTAAACTAAACAACAAAAGTATAAGAGTTAACTAATTTAGGATGATTAGGATCGCTTAAATCTAACGTTGGTTTAGTAAAGTGTAATGTAATAACTACTTTTTTTAAAATATTTAAATTATATTTAATTTCATCATTATTATTTAAAGCATTTGTTTGGTCACTATCATTAGTGTTTAAACCAAAATTAAATGCGACTGCACTTAAATAAACGTCTTTTTTTAAATCAACTTTTTTACCAAATTCAAGTAATTTATAATCAATTAGTTCTTGAAGTGTTAAATTGATTTGATCATAAGCACTAGTTGCAATAACTTTTCTTCCTAATTTATCTTGATATAATTCTTGACCGTCTGTTTTAATAGTTTTAATCTTAGCTAAAATCAAATTACGAATTGTTTGATTATTTACTTTATTTTCTAAGTTATTAGAGAAATGTTTAAAATCAAAACCTTCATAATATGTGTTTGTATCATAGTGTTTTAAATACTTATTTAAATTGTCCTTAATTAAATATTTAACGTTTTTATCGTTTGCAACTTTTTTATCACCTTCAAAGGTTTCATAGATTGCTAATGGATTAGTAAATACCCATTTCTTATAAAATAATCAACTTAATAATTGGGCAATATATTTATTTGGCAATAAACGATCATTTCTTGATGAAATTTCTTCAATAATTGCTTTCATTGAATTTGGCATATGAGTTTGTACTGTGTGTGTTGGGTAAAAAGAATAACCAATTTTGTATTTATCATGATCGCTACGATCTTGAAAAACTAAAGGAGTTAATTCTTGTGGCTCATTAATACTAATTGTATGATCAACATAATCATCTTTTGCTAAAACAACTTTATAAGGAAATTCTTTTTTAATTTGATCTCATAATGAACCAATATTAATAAAACTTGGTGCTTTTTGAGGTAATAAATCAAATAAAGGTTTAATATCAAATTCTGCGTTAGCTAAAACTTTATAACGATATTTAATATTTAGTTTTTTAATTAATAAGTTATTTTGATCATATTCAAGCTCTTTGCTTGTAATTTCAGGCTTACTAATACCATATTTAAAATATGATTTTAAATCATTAATTGAAGCATCATTCGATGTAATTTTTGGATATAAAATAGCATCTAAAAGTTTTTTGATGTTTTCTTTATTTCAATTAGTATTTTGTATTAGTAATTCATCAATAATTTTATAAACAATTTCAGGAATTGCTACTTGGAATTTTTTTAATAGACTAAAAATTGATTCTACACCCTTACGATAATCAAGTTCATTAGTTTTATTTAATGAGATTAAGTCTAAAACTTTAATTTTTGATAAGAAATAATTTGTACTAATTATTTGTTGATTTTTAGGATCATATTGATTTTCATGAGGCACTAAATTGTCTACAATCTTTTTAACTTCAACAATTAAGTCATATAAACCATAATTTTGATCACCTATTTTAAAATTAATATTACTTGGTAAATCATCTTGTTTTAAATTTAAAAAGAATGAAAATAATTCATCTAAACCATCGATAAATCCATAGTTTTTAGGATCTTTTTTGGAACGCGCTTCAATTAAAGAGATTAATTCTAATAATTTATTAATAATTGGTTTATAAGTTTTAATTTCAGCTAATGAAATACTATCAAGCAAGGTTTTAATTTGGCCAATTTCAGCAATTAAATTATTTTTAAAATCCATTGATTCAATCTTTGATCAAATTGTGTTTTTAACTGATTGATCAATACTTGCATTTTTGTAAATAATTTCTTTTAAAATTGGTTTAAAACCATCAATAACAACTCCTAATGATTGATTTGATGTAATTAAAGCAATTAAATTAGTTAAATTATTGTGTTGGGTAATATTATAAGTTAGATTTTTAAAATCTTGCGTTGATTGTAAAAACAATTCTTTTAAATCTAAATCATTAGCAACACCTTTTAGTATATTAAAAATACTACTAATAGAATCAATTGCTACATCATAACCACTAGCAAAAGCATATTCAATATCTTTTAAGATTTGTTGTTGATTTAATTTTTTTAATTCATTTTTAATTTTTTGATCTAGACTAAAAATGTCTTGTTCATATGAAGCTTGTGTAATTTCATTATTTAATGTATATGAACGTGTACCAAAACTAAATTTTTCATTATTATCATTAGCAAAATAAAATTCTTTTGCTAAGTTTTCTTCAGCATTTTGATCACCACGTTTAGCATTACTTTTAACTTTTGTAACTTGTTTTTCAACACGAATATTATCAAAGTAATAACGCATTTTATATGTGTTTTTAATTGATGTTGTTTGTGCACTATAAATATCATGTTCTAAACGATCAGTGTGACTAAAACTTAAACTAATTGGCGAATTTTGAATATTAATAAAATATTTTTCGCTTGTATTTGAAGCAATCCCTGAAGGTTTTTTATAGAATGGATCATTAATCAAAACGTTAGCGCTATTTTGATTTGTTAGCGCATATCAAAAACTAATATTAACTCTTAAATGTTTGTTTTTTTTAAAAAGAGTAACATTATTTTTAGTATCTTCTTGTGTTAGTGGTTCAAAAATAACTTGATTTGGAGCAATTTTTTGTTTTTGATTATTTCCTAAATCTTTTCAAACTTCAACTTGTGGTTCGCTTGATGAAAAAACAAGTGAAGGCTTCATATTATCTTTGCGAATATCATTAATAAAATCATAAAGATCATTTTTTAAAGTATTAGGTGTTAGTTTTAAAAACCAATCTGCAAAATAAGGATCGTTAATATCAATTGCTTTATTTAAGTTTTTATATTTTGATGCTTTATTAATTCAAACATATTCATAAAAACTTTTTGTTTGTTGATCGTGTTGTTTTTTAACACTATCGTATTGTTTTAAATAATCTTCTCAAAGAATTGGTTTTTGTTCATAATTATTATTTCTTAAGATTTGTTGATTTAAATTAACATCACTACTTGGAACTTTAATTATGTAATCATTAATATCAAAACCTGTGATCGCATCATTGGTTGTTGAACCATTATAAATAAAACCAGCATTAACTACTTTATTATTTGTATTGGCACACGCAGTTGCTGTTACTACACTAGCACTACCTATTACTAATGAAGCACATATTAAAGATCATTTGCGTTTTGAATTTCATTTTTTTATCATATTTATTAATTCCTTAGTTTTGAATTAATTTAATTGTATTCATATAATTATAAAGAATTTAATATCTATATAAAAATTAAAATTCCTTACTCTTTTTTTACAAAAGCAAGGAATTTTCTTATTTATTCTTTAAAACATTTTCGTAATAAATTTTCTCTAATTCATCATATTTATGGCCACTATATACTAGTTTGCCTTTATTAATTAAAGTTAAACTATCAACGTAAGAATCCATTTCTTTTAAGATGTGTGAACAAATAAAAATGGTTTTATTTTGTTCGTGTAATTCTTTTAAAATAGTATTAAATTCATGACGAGCTGATGGATCTAAGTTTGCTGTTGGTTCATCTAGAATAATTAATTCTGGATCATGTAATAAAGCTTGAATTAAAATTACTTTCTTTTTTTGACCAGATGAGAAATTAATTGGTTTTTTGTTTTTTAAATCACTAATATGAAATTTTTCTAAAAAGTAATCGATACGTTCAATCGCTTGTTTTTTATTTAAATTTGATAAACGAGCAAATGAATATAAATATTGAAAGGTTGTTAATTCACTAGGAAATAAAGCGATTTCTGGAACATAGCCAATTTTTTCATGGCTTTTAGGAGTTTTATTATCAAAACCAGCTATTAGAATTGATCCTTTATAGTTTGTATATGCATTAATAATTGATTTAATGGTTGTTGTTTTACCTGATCCATTTTCACCAATAAAAGCATGAATTTCACCACGTTTTACATTAAAACTTAAATCGAAAACACCTTGGTTTGATTTTTTATAAATTTTTGTTAAATTTTTAACTTCTAAAATAAATTGATTATTCATTAACGATAATCCTTTCTTTTATATCCATAGTATGTACCAATTAACAAACTAAAGATTAATACTAATCAAATTACACAATAAACTTCTTTATAAACAATTTGTTGTTCTCTTTTAATACTATAGTTTTGTGTTACATAATCAAATAAGTAATTTCCACCTTGTTCTAAACTATATTTATAACGAATCTTTTTATCTTTTTTTGATTGATCTATAGCATCATTGGTTTCTTGGGGTAAGATTTGATTAACTAAATAATTTTTAAAACCACCAATTAAATAATTTTTGTTATTTAAATTTATTTTAAATTGAGTTTGATATTGTAAATGGTTTTTTTGATCAAACAATAAGGTATTTAATAGATCTGTATAATTAGAACTAAAGTATAGATAATAAATTAAACTAATTGCTAAATATATTTGTCGTTCAGTTTTTGATTTAATCAATAATTTATTTACATCTTTTTTAAACAATTCAGTATTTTCATCAATTTGCTTATTAAAATCAAATTTTTGAACACTATTTGAAATTAAATCTAATATTTGTTTTTGACTTGCTTTTTTATCAAGTGTTTTAAATAAGTTATTTGCATACTCATTAAATAATTTTGTATTTAAAACTTCTTTAATAATTGTTCATTTAATTGAACCAACAATATCATCAGCACTTAGTTGTGTGTAACTATTTTTTTGATATTCAATAGTTTGATTTTTTCAATCTTCAATGGCGTAGATTACTTCTTGATTTAAATTATTATTAATTAAGTTTTGTGAATCATTTTTTAATAAACTTGGAACTAAAAAACCTTTATCATTGTTAATATTAAAACTTGGTAGTGAATCACTATTTTTTTCTAATCGATAATTAAATTGTTTTGAGGCTAAATTATTAGCATATAAAACTTTATGGTTTTCTTGGTTTTTAATAAAATCACTAAATGGTTCATAATCGCTTTTATTAAAAGCATCAACTAATTGATAAATAGGAAAAATTCAACTACTTACTTGTCAAAAAGTTGCTAAATTCCTTGTCTTTAAATAAGCATCTAAAACTTCTAGATTTTGACTCTGTTTAAATTCATGATTTGCAAAACCTGTATTAATTAAATAGTATTGATCTAAATTATTATTTAAATAAAAAGGTTCAATATTATTTGTTGGTTTTTGTTTTAATGAGCTTAAAAAAGCTTTTGATTGTAATTGACTAACAATATTAGAAACAATCCCAACAGCAAGTAAGGGAACAAAACTAACAAGTGGAATTAAAACACTAATTTTTGCATTTAATTTTAATGCTAATAAACTTGTTAGTAAACCAAAAACTAAATAACAAATGAAGGGACTAATATAACTTAAAAGTCAATAATAATTAACATCTTTAGCGAAATTAAAACTAATTAAATAGAAAATTAATAATCCTAAAAAACTAATTAAACTCCAAACAACACCTGTTAAAATGAAAAAAAAGATTTTTGATCAAACAATGTTTTTACGACTAATTGGTTTAGAAATTACTAAAATATCAATTCCATCTTCACTAAAATCTTTAAAAACATTTAAGGCTTTTAGTGAAGCAAAAATTGTTGTCATTAATAAATTAAAAATTATCATTACATAAGAAATTATTAAAAATTGGGATTTTTGATTAACAACACAACCAACAATAATTCCAACAATTAACGTAATCAAAAAAGTAATAATAGGTAGAATGTATGTTGTTTTTTTTACAATAATATGACGAGTTAAAAAACCGACATAAGCAAAACTACTATTAAAATTCATCTTTTTATTCATCTTTTTTAAATTTTCCCGTCTTTAAATATTGTTAATAATTTTATTGAAAAGATAAATTTAATGTTGGTTTTATCGTATTTTTTTATTTTGATTGTTTTATTTTTAAAAAATATATGGAATAAGAAAAAGTCATTAAACAGTCATTTGAGTTTTTTTATTCCTTTAATTACACTTTATTGATTTTTGTAAATAAAAAAATGGTGCGAGACCATTTTTAACCAAATATACCACCAGATTTGCTAAAAGGATTTTTACCTTTTTGTAACATTTTTCCAAGTTCTGCCATTTTATCACGCGAAACTTCTCATTGTTTTAATAATTTATTTAATTCATCAGGCGAACGTCCCGAACCTTTTAGAACACGCATACGTCTTGATGGTTCTTTTTTAAATACTCTTGGATCTCGACGTTCTTTTAAAGTCATACTTGATAATAAAATTGTTCATATCTTCATTTTATTTTCAGCATCATCAATTTGATTTTCAGAAATACTATTTAAACCTGGAATCATTTTTGCAATTCCTGAAAAACTACCTAATTTACTAATTTGACTCATTTGACGCATCAAATCTTCTAAATCCATTTTTCCTGCCATCATTCGTTGCATTGAACCACGAACTTGTTTTTCGTCAATAACATCAGCTGCTTTTTCAGCTAAAGTCATAATATCTCCAAGTCCTAAAATTCGATCAGCCATTCGTTCTGGATAAAAACTATCAATTGATCCTATTTTTTCACCAGTCCCTGTAAATTTAATTGGCACATTTAATAATGATGTTAATGATAAAACAGCTCCAGCACGTGCATCTGAATCTAATTTAGTAACAATAATTCCTGTTAGTTTTAATCAATTATTAAATTCAGTTGCAACATTAATAATGTCTTGACCTGCCATAGCGTCAACAACTAAAAATACTTCGTCAGGATTTAATGTTTTTTTAACATTTACTAACTCTTGCATTAACTCTTCATTTGTTTGTAAACGCCCAGCTGTATCCACAATTACTAAATTGTTTTCATTTTCATCAGCTTTATGTAAAGCGTTTTTTACAGTTAAATCAGGACGTTGTGTTCCCTCTTCTCAAAAATCTACACGAACTTGTTTTGCTAATGTTCGTAATTGATCAATCGCTGCTGGTCGATAAATATCTGCTGCAACCAATAATGGTTTTTTGTTGTATTTGTTTCTAAAATAATTAGCTAATTTACCAGCAGTTGTTGTCTTACCAGAACCTTGTAAACCGACCATCATAATTTTTAATTGGGATTTTGCTGTATTAACTGGTTTATTTTCTTTACCTAAAATTTCAACTAATTCATCTTTAATTACTTTTAAAACAACATCTGCGGGTTTTTGATTTTGTTCAACGTATAATCCAATAGTTTTTTCTTTAATGTTTTTTATAAATTTTTTAACAACTAATAAATTAACGTCAGCATCCAATAGTGCGATTCTTATTTCACTCAATAATTCTTTAATATCTTCTTCAGCAATTGTCGCATTTTTTAATTTCTTTGACATTTGCTTACTTACAATATTACCTATCATCGCTTTAAACATTAATTACCTCTTTATATTTTAAAAATGATCATACTAATCTTTAATTATATTATTTAATACCCATGTTATCTAATAAGATTGTTAAAAAAACTAAATTAGTTGATTGTTTTGTGTTTTTTATCAAATGTTTTTTTTTTTTTTTTACAACAAATAAAATAGTTTGGTAAATTTACACAAATACAAAATAGGATATTTTATGAAAAAATCAAATAAAATAATCACTTTTTTAAGTGTGAGTTTAATTGGTGCAGGATTAGTTATTGCTTTACCAATTGCTTTATCTTATAAATACAAAAACAAAAAAGAACCTAAAATTGAAAACGAAATTAATCAAAATAAAGTATTGCCTAATAATAGCGTTGATGAATTAAATAAAATAGTTAATGAACTAAAACAAAATGATAAAAATAAAAACACTAAAATTCTTGAAATTGAACAAAAAATAGCTGAATTAGATAAAAAAATAGATAATAATAACAAATCAATTAAAGAAATTCAATTACAAAATATTAATTTATCAAAAGAATTAACAACACAATTGCAATCACAATTAAAACAAATTCAAAATATTGAAGCTTTAACGAAAACTATTAGTGAAGAAAATAAAAAGCAATCAAGTGACATTGATAAATTAAAAACATCTGTTAAAGCAGTAACCCAATATTTTGACAAAATCATTAAACAAATAGGTCAACAATTAAACACTGTTATTCAATATTTAGATAAAAATGTTAATCCTAAAATTGCAAGCTTTGAACAAGTTGAAAGATTAGTTAAAGAATTTAATGATAGCTGATCAAGTAAAGTTGGCCGAGAAGATTTCAATAGCTTACATAAGTTATTAGAAGAATTGCAATCAAAAATTACAGAATTAGAACAAAAAAGTTCAAAATAAACAATAAAAATGTGTGTAAAGTCTGGTCCTTTCGTAATGGAAAGGGCTAGACTTTTTTAATCTATAATTAAGAGTTCGCAAAAATTTGTTTAAAACAAAAATTTTATTGATTTATTACTTGTTGTTTTTAAGTTTTTAATATCCATTTTTAGAACTTCCAAAATACCATCAGTTTTTTATAATTTCCAATATTTTTCTCTTCTTTTAAAAGGATCCAAGATTTTTTGAGTATCATTATTGAATTTCATTTTTAGTATCATTTGGAGTATCATAATTTAATTTTTTTAAAACAACAAAGAAAGCAGATTAGGTCGAATTGGTGAGACATTATAAGGATCAATATTTTGGGCAAAATTCCCACATACATACTACAAAGAGAATATATTTTTAATCTATCGCCATACATATCAATATGAATTTCACTACCAATTACTAAATAATAACTATGAATGAGTGTATTCACTAAAGTTTCTTGAACAACTCTTTCAGAATAGCCAATTTGATATATTGGTCTTTTTTCACGTTTTTTGAATTTCTTTTTACAAAATACCTATTGATGTATTTAAAAGAAATAATATATTACCTTTAATTCAGCATCATCTAAGGCTTAGATTGAACCATTTGTTTTGGTTTTAGCATTTCAACGATTAGAAAAATCGTGATTGATAAACATGATATCCATCAGCAAAATGAGCACCTACTATAGTTAATTTGTATTATAAAATAAAAGATTTTAGTTTTTTCATAACAAAAAATCTACTTAAGTATTTATCCTTAAAAGTAGATTTATAATTATTTTAATTAAATTCTAATTTTTCGTTTATTAGCAATAGATTGTTTTAAAGTTTCATCATCTGCATAATCAATGCTTGAATTTAAAGGGATGCCAAAACCAATACGATAAATTTGGATATCTTTAATATCTTCAAGCATTTTTACAATGTAATCAGCCGTAACTTCTCCATCATGAGTATAACTTGTTGCAATAATTATTTCTTTAAAACTACCATTTAAAACACGTTCTTTAATTATTTTAATATTTGTATGTTCAATAACAACGTTTTTTCTTAAAGAAACTTCACCATTTGTAATGTGATATAAACCATTATAAATATTTGCTGATTCAATTCTTTCTAAATCTTCATTTGTAGTAACAATCATTAACTTAGTAAAGTCACGATAATCATTTGAACAAATATCACATTCATCTTTATTCCCAAAATTACTACAATACTTGCATTTTATAATATTTGTTTTTGCATCTTTAATTCTTTTAATAAAATCATCAATATATTTTTGATCTTGTTGTAATAAAAAAAATGCTCATTTCTTAGCATTTTTTGTTCCTACACCAGGTAATGATTTTAGTGCGTCAACAAGCATTTCAAATTCAACTGGTTTGCTCATAATTGATTTCTAAAAAAATCCTGTTCCTTTGGGAATTGTAGAATTCATAATTGCATCACGTTCTTTGCATGTTTTAGAAATTGCTTCATTAACTGCTGCACGTAAAATATCTTGTAATGTTTCTTTATCTTCAGGATCTACTATTTCTGTTTTTACTTCGATTGATTCAATAGTTAAATTACCCTTAATTTTAATTAATACATATCCTTTGTAATCAAAATCAAATACTTTTTCTTCAAATTCTTTTTGTTTTTTACTTAAAGTATTTTGCATTTTTTTTAGTTCTTGTGCAAGTTTTTGAAAATCCATTTAAAATTTACTCCTCATCTTCTATTTCGCTTAATAATGCTATTTGTTCTTGTTTTCGTTGTTCTTCTTGTTTTAATAACATTTTAATGTCATCAATTAAAACATCTTTAATTATATTAGTTTTTAAATCCTGTTTACTAATATTAACGATATTTGCTGCTTGTTTTTTGCTAATTGCAATAACTAATTTCGTAGAATTAAATTTCTTAATAAACTCTTTAATAAATTCAAAAGAACGTGTTACTTTATTAATACGATTAATTAATCCTAAAAATTCTACCCCTAAAACTAATGCATTAGGCGAGCATCAAAGCACTAAATCAGCTTGTTTAATAATATCAATGTAGCTATTTTCAACAATTGCTTCATTTTTAAAATCTTTAAATTTTTGACTCATTTCTTTTGATAATTTAAGATCTTTGTTAAAAAAAGCTTGTTTAGCTAATTCATAATTATCTAATACTTCATCAGATTTATTAATTGGTTGATTAATCTTAGTTGGTTCATCAATTAATTTTTCTTCGTATTTAATATTTGTTTCTTGTTCATTATTATCACTATTTTTTTTATGATGAAAAATTTGAGTTTGATATAAATTATTAAAATTAATAACATCTTTATTTTCATTAACTTTATTTACTTCTTTAGAAATAGAAGTAGTTTTTGCTATTGGTGGTGATGGTGGTAATGTGTTTTTATCTTTTTCAATAGCAATTAGTGGTATTGTTTTTTTAGTTTCTAATTTATCATTATTAACATTAACTATTTTATATAAATAAATTTCGAATTCAAAAACTTGGTTTACTGAATTTTTTAGATGACTATATAAAGAAATAAAATTATTTAGTAAATGATTAGCGTTGAAATTAATTGATAATATTTTCTTTAATTCATCAATTGATATTTTTTTAAGATTAGTTTCATCATTTGTTTTTTGATAAACTAAATAATCAATTAGAATGTTTATTATTTGCGCACAAAAAGCTTCTAAATTAATACCATAATCATATAATTCATAAATAAATTTACGTAATTCTAAAAGATCATTTTTTTGAATTAATTCAATTAAATTAATTACTTTAGAATTATCAACTAAACCAAAAGTTTTATTTATTAAATCAATGTCTATAACTTTTTGGTTTGTTACTAATTGATCTAAAATACTTAAGCAATCACGACCAGCGCCATCGGCTAATTGAATTAATTTATTAATTGCATTTTCATTAATTTTAATATCTTCCTTTTTAGCAACTAAATCTATTAATTCCTGTAATTCGCTATTGTTTAAACGATTAAAGTCATAACGTTGGCAACGGCTAATAATTGTTAAAGGAATTTTTTGATACTCTGTTGTTGCAAAAATAAAAATAACGTGTTGTGGCGGTTCTTCAACAGTTTTTAATAAAGCGTTTCAAGCTGATGTAGATAACATGTGAGCTTCATCAATAATATAAACTTTATATTTAAAAAGTGTTGGTAAATAATTAATGTTATCAGTAATATTACGCATTTGATCAACACCATTATTGCTAGCAGCATCTAATTCGATCAAGTCAACACTTTGTTCATTAATAATGCTTTGGCAAACACTACATTCCCCGCAACAATCGCCATTATTGGGCTTTAAACAATTAATGCTAGCTGCAAAAATTCTAGCAATTGATGTTTTTCCAATTCCACGTGGACCACTAAAAATATATGCATGTGTTGTTTTGTCGTTTAGATTAGCATTAATTAATGCTTGTTTAATTAAATTTTGACCTATAACATCTTTAAACTTGTGCGGTCGATATTTACGATATAATGTTAACTCGCTCATTTGTTGTCCTCTAAAATTTCTAGTTTTAATTATAAATTAGAATTACCACAAAAACTTAATTATTATCTAATATAAATACCATAAAATTAATATTTTTTAATAACAAAAAAAATATTTTTTTAATTTTATTTTTTCGTTTTTTTGCTTGTATAATCTAAAACATGAACTAATAAAAAATATTTATTAAAGGGTTAAATATGTCAGATAAAAAATTGGATTTTTTAACGCCATCTTTTAAGAAAAATAGAATTTCTAACTCTATTGCTATAGGTGGTATGATCGCTTTTGGTAAATCTACTTTAGCACAAGCTTTACATGAGAAATATCAACCATCAAATGTGGTTTATGAAATGGTTGAGGGCGATAAGCTAATGGATTTATTGTTAGCAAAAATGTATGAACGTGAAAATAATGTTCTTTTTGGATCATTATTTCAACTATATTTTGTTTTAAATCGTTTTGCAAACTATAAAAATAATTGCAATCGTGAAAATTTAACAATTTTTGATCGTAGTATTTTCGAAGACTGATTGTTTGCACATGCAAATATTGATAAACCTTCAGTATTTTCATACTATGATGGACTATGACAAGGAGTTTGTAAAGAATTAATCTATGAACATGGAGTTCCAAAACTTTATGTTATCTTAGATGGTGATTGAGAATTATTCAAAGAAAGAATTTTTAAAAGAAACCGTAAAGTTGAAATTGATAACTTCTCAATTAACGAAACATATTTTAAACGTTTACTAGAAATGTATAAAAACTACATGGTTAACGTTTGTAAAGATTTTGGAATCGACTACATTGTTTTAGATGCACGTAATTCCGTTGAACATAATGTCAATGAAGTTACAAAAAGATTACAAGAATTAAAAAATGAACAAAACAAATAATAATAAATCTAAAATTTGATTAATTGTTGGTATCATTTTTGCTATTGGTTTATCATTTGGTATTTGAGGAATTTCAAAAGCAGTGCGTGATAACAAACAAACAGAACAAAAATGTTCAAATAAAAATTCTGATAATACTAAATGTATAAAAGAAGATGATAGAAAAGAAGGGAAGTAAATTTTCTTCTTTTTTTATTGAATTTTTAAGTTATAGCTAAATAAAATTGTATATAAAAAACGGATGATAATTTTAAAATGCTAGTAAAATCAAGCGTTTTCAAATTATTTTATTTTTAATTCAAAAATATATGAAAGATATAATTTACACAAAAATACGTTCCAAATATTGCATTCAAATCAAAAAACGTTCTAAATTGTTTTTATTTTGTGTAAATATAAAATTAAAGTATATCGTTCGATTTATTGATTTTATTGTCTTAAAAATTATGAAATTTAAAAATAAAAATCTTTATTGCGTTGAGCAATTACTTCGCTAACAATGATGCCAACTGCTAGCTTACTTTTTTCGTGTTCACAAAATAAAATAAAGTATAAACTTGAAGTTTTAAAACATTTTTTTAAAACGAAAAATGATGATTATTATGTTTGTTATCAATTTGATGATTTAAGTATTGATGATAAAACAAAATTAGAAAAAGTCCTTTTTTTCAACAAGTATTATTAATGATTTAAATCAAAGAGTTGGCTTTAATGTTAATTTAAAACCAATTATTAAAATAATCATATTTATATTCGTTTACCACGACAACCACAAGTTAATCAAACAATTATCATTAACTCAAATCATGAGTTTGTACCAGTGAAAATTATTAAAACAAACGAAATGTTAATTGAATTTGCACATTTAGAACTCGATGAGCCAAAACCAAATCCAATTCCACCAACTCCTGTGCCAATCCCAAAACCACAGCCTAAACCTCCAGTTAAAAAAGATGAAGCTATTGTAAAAAGTGTTGCTTTTAAAAAAGATCCAACTAAATAAAATGAAGTAAAGGTTTCATTAATTTTTGTCAAAGTAGAATTAGCTTACGTTAATAAAAAAGTCTTTAGTTTAGAAGTGATTAAAAAAGGTGCAACAACACTTATTTTAGTGAGTTAATTAAAATATGATGAAGCATTTAATACATTAAATGGTAAGTTATCTAATCTAGAAGAAGGTAATTATAGCATATCTAAATTAACACTAAATAATAATGAAATTACTTTAAATGATGTAATTAAAATACTGAATTAGAAATTAAAAAACCACGTCAAGATGAAGCAATTAAAATTGTTGAAAAAAGTGTGCAATTTAGTTTGATTAAAAACATGAAGCCCAAGTTGAAATTAAACTTTTAAACGTACCTAATACTAATGCTTTTAATTTAGAAAATGTTGATGTTCAAATTGAACTTACTAATAAAAAAACTAATAAAATTTTCAAATTTCAACCATTAAAAGATCGATTTAATTGATTTGATAGTAATCAAAATAAGAAAACAATTATCAAAATCGTAGGCCAGTTTAAAGCTGGTGCACTTAATCAATTAGATGACGATGAATATTTCATTTCAAAATTAATAATAAATGATAAAAATTTTGAAATTAATGAAAAAGTTTATAAACCGAGTGGTTTGCAATTAGATGTCTCAATTGATAATCAAAAACCAACACACTTATTAATTCCAACAACTTTTTCATTATTAACAAGTGCTAACATTGTAGATGCACAAATTATTAGTGATGATGGTGTACCAAAGCAATTAAAACTTAAATATGATGGTTTTGTTAATGAATATAATTTTAAAGAAAACGAATTAATTGCTAATATTGAACTTATATCAACTAAAACTAAGCAATCAATTTCATTACCATCAGTTAAATTTGATGTTAATAATAAAGAAATTATTTTTGATGTAGTTAATAACAAACAATTACAAGATCTAATTTTATCAGATCCAGTTTTTAAAATTAAATCATTAACTATTAATAATGATTTACAAGTTTTAAAAGAAAATATTAAACAAAAAGAACTAGATTTAGCTAATAAACACATTCTTAAAATTAAAAAATTTACATATGATGATAGCAATATACAAAATCGATTAATGAAGTTTGAATTAGATTCTACTGCACCAATTGTTAAGAATGTTCAATCGACAATAGGAATTCCTATTGATATTAATTATATTTTTGATAAAAATTTCGTTTTTAATTCCCTAAATACAAATCCATTGATGATGTTAATCCTAGTGATGTTGTTCCACAATTATGTTTAAATATTAACCACTTGATAAAAATCAATATATTTAATATTAATAAAGTTAAATTAACTTTATCAGATAATCGATAATTGATTTTTATTTTAATCCTTATGATCAAAAAATTAAATTTGGTAAAAATCGATTACTTTTAGCTATTGATGAAAAGACTTTTCCTAGATTTTTAAGAGAACATAAATATATTATTAAAAAAATTACTATAGTTAGTAATGATCAATCAGCAGTTGAATTATTTTTAAAAGAAGATCATAAAGCTATTTTTAAAATTCCTTCAGGTACTAGAACCATTGAGGATGTTTATGATCCAGTTTATAATAAATTAATAATTAGAGTGGGATTTTATGATTCAAATGTAGCTAAAAATGAAAATCCATTATCATATAAAATAAATTTACACAATGATAATATAAGTGGAATTGATGAAAATATTTTTTCATTAAATCCGACATAAGTTATTTATCCTAATCCAAATATTTCTAATGAAATAGATTTAGTTTTTGATATAGATCAAATTAAAATTAATTATGATAAACAAGGTTTAGATCTTAATGAATATAATAATAAAATTTTATATCCCAAAAATAGTTATTATGTTGACTCATGAATGATTAATAATAAAATAATTAGTCGTGAAACAGTTGATGATTATGATGACATTTATGGATAATCAATAAAAATAGGTGAGCCTACACCTAAAATAACAGGTATTTCGCTAATTTATGATAATCCTAAACAGCCAAAAGTAAATATGACTTTTAGTAATAATTGACCATTTTATAGTTTAAATAAAGGTTTTGGGTTTATATTGTTTTTTAAACCTAATAAAAATTTGAATGCTAATTATTATGTTATCTTAACTTATGTGTTTAATAAGAAAAAAAATGAAGATGATGTACTTAAATTAAATGAGGAAACTAAAACTTATTCTTTTAGACCTCGTATTGAATTTAAATGTATTCCAGATGGTGATAATAACCAAGGGGGCTTGCTGTCCCTTATGGCGAAGAAATTAAACTTATTAAAACAAAAGAAATTCGTGTTGATTTAGTGCATGATGAAATGGAACCTATTGCTGAAAATCCACAAAATCTAATTACTAAATTGCCTTCAGTAGAGTAATTTTTATAAAAATTTAACTGTTTATAAAAATAAAAAAAGAAGCAAGGTTATTTTGCTTCTTTTTGTATTTTCATACTATCCAATAATATTTGTTTCGATTGAAATCCTTTTTTCTTTAATTAAGACAATTTTGATTTTATAGTTTGCTAATAAATCACTTTCTTCAATTGCAGTTTTAATCTCATGACTTAATAAATCTAATTGTTCATCACTTACTAAATTAGAGTCAACAATTACACGTAATTGTCGCCCAGATTTAATAACGTAAGCACTTTTAACACCATCAAAACGCATACATATGGCTTCAAGTTCTTTTACACGATTGTAATATTCATCATAAGAATTAACACGTGCACCTGGTCTAGCCGCTGATAATGTATCAACTATTTTAACCAATGCACCATAAATTGTTGTTGGAATTACTTTATTATGATGTGATTCAATTGCATTATAAATATAGTCATCTAAATTAAATTTTTTAGCAATCAATAAACCTGCTTCTACATGATCTAAATTACTTTCAAAATCAATTGTTTTCCCAATATCATGAAAAAAGGCGGCTTTTTTAGCCTTTATAGGATCAATATTAATTAATTTTGCGATTCGTTCAGCATACTCAGCAGCTTCTAATGAGTGTGATAATATATTTTGACCATATGAATTGCGAAATTTCATTCTTCCTATGTAAGGATAAATTCCTTCTGGTAAATCAAAAAAACCAAGTGTTTGTTCAGCAACATTTTTACCAATTTCAAATGCTTTTTTTTCAAACTTTTCACGTTCTTCTTTAAAAAGCAATTCAATACGATTAATATCAATATTTTTTGAATCAATCAATTTTTGCATAACAATTCGTGCGATTTCTCGTCGAATTGGGTTTGGAGTTGAGATTCCCACAATTGGTTGTTGACGATCAACAATTAAATCTACTCCACCTTCATTTTCAAAAACTGCTTTATTACGGCCGTCACGACCAATGATTTTTCCTTTTAGGTTTTCATCAACAATATCAATGTTAAATAAAGACCTTTCAACAATTAAAGGTTCAGCAATTTGTTCCATTGTTTCAACTAAAATATTTTGGGCATAAATTTCTTGAGCTTCATTAAATTCGTGCTTAATTTTGGCATAGTCTTGTGCGAGTTCTTTTTTAAATTTTATTTTCAACAAATTAAAAAGTTCTTTTTTAGCTTGTTCAGCTGTTAAACTTGTTGCGTTTAATAAAAAATTTTCATTACTTTTTTTAAGTAAATCAATTTGTAAATTTTGATCGCTAATTGTTTTTTTTAATTCATTATTTTTATTATTTAAATCTTCGCACTCTTCTTCTAAATCTTTGCTTTTTTGAATAGCTTTTTTAAAAGAAGTTTGACTTTTAGGAACAAGTGCTAATTTCAGTTGTTTTTTCTTAAGATAAACTACCATTACAACTGGAACAATGGTAATCAACAATACAAATAATATTAGTAATATAATAAATGCTATTAAATAACCCATCTTTATATCACCAATAATAATTATATTACAAGTTATTATTGATTAATTTTTTCATTGTTAACAAATGCTAAAGTTTTTTCTGAAACTTGTGTAAAAAGTTCATTATTTTTTAATAATGTGTTTTTTAATTGTTCACGCCCTTGACCTATTTTATTATCATCAAAATAAAACCAAGAACCATTCTTTTTAAGAATGCCATATTGAATTGCAAAATCAATAATTTCATTATCATAATCAAAACCATGACCAAAAAATACATCAATAAAACATGTTTGTAATGGTGGTGCTAATTTATTTTTAACAGTTGTTACTTTAGTTTTAATTCCAATTTTATTAATACCTTCTTTAATTAAATCGGCTTTTCTTGTTTCAATTCTTAAACTAGCATAAAACTTTAAAGCTTTACCACCTGTTGTCATTTCAGGATTACCAAAAAAAGCATTAATTTTTTCACGTAATTGATTGATAAAAATAATTGCTGTTTGACTTTTATTCATTAATGGTTGAATTTTTCGCAAGCCTTTTGACATTAAACGAGCATGGGCTCCCATTAATGCTTCGCTCATATTTGCTTGATATTCGCTTTCTGGAATCATCGCAGCAACTGAGTCAACAACTATTAAATCAATTGAATTTGTTTTAATTAAAGTTTCAATCATATCAAAAGCTTGTTCGCCTGTTTGTGGTTGCGTAATAATTAATTTTGTTAAATCAACTTTTAAACTCTTAGCATAATTAAGATCAAACGAACCTTCAAGATCTAATAAAACTGCTGTACCACCTTTTTTTTGACACTCAGCAATTGTTTGTAAAGCAATGGTAGTTTTTCCAGATGATTCATTACCATAAATCTCTGTAATTTTTCCAACTGGAATACCATTAATTCCTGTTATTTGGTCAATATGAATTGATCCTGTTGATATTGCGCTAACTTTTTCATTCTTAATTTCATCAGCAATAAAATAAGTTGATTTGGCAAACTTTGCTTCAAGTGTTGCAATTGGATCTAACTTCTCAAGCTTATCGTTTTCTTTCATAAATTTATTCACCTATCCTATTTAAAGAATTAGTAAAAATTTATTTTTTTATTAACTCAATTAAATAACTAATAGCTTCTCAAGCAATTGAAAAACGATTAAAAGTGCGTTCACTTGAATTTAAAATTACTTTTTTTACAATTGCAAAATCCTTAATTGCAATTCCTATATAGAATAAACCAACTTCTTTGTTTTCGCTTCCTTGCGGACCAGCATTACCTGTAATTGAAATCGCAATATCAGTATTAAATTTTTGATTTGTTTGCAAACACATCTCTTTAGCAGTTTGTTCAGAAACAGCACCATACTTTAAAATAGTTTTTTCACTAACACCAACAATTTGGATTTTTACTTCATTACTATAACTAATAAAACCACCTACAAAAACACTTGAAGCTCCTGGAACCTCACCAATTGATGATGATAAAGCACCACAGCTCGCTGATTCACAAACACTTAATTTCAAACGTTTTTCTTTTAACAAATTAATTAATTCTAAAGCCACATTCATTGTTTTTATATCCTTTCAAACAAACAATTAGGATTAACATAGACAATAAAAACCACTTTAACAAAAGCAAAGTATAACTTCATTTTTTAAAAGTAGTTTTTATTGTATTTTATTCTAAATTATGCTCATTTCCATGTGATGTTTGTTGTTCATCATCATTATCATCAATTTCTTCTTTTTTAAAGATAGCAATTGATTTCACTTCTTCTTTATTTTCTAATGAAATTAATTTAACGCCTGATGTGTTTCTTCCAATAACACTAATATCTTGAATTGATAAACGAATAACTTTTCCACTAGTTGTAATAATTAAAGCTTCTTCATCACGATTAACAACTTTAATACTTACTAAATTACCTGTTCTATCATTTACTTTTAAAGTATTAACACCTTTTGCTCCACGTTTAGTTAAACGATAATCATTAATATCTGTTAATTTACCTAAACCTTTAGAGCCAACAGCTAGAACGTATTCACCATGGCTTGATAAACCTGTTCCTACAACATATTCATCATCTTCTAAATTAATTCCTTTAACACCGGTTGCTATTCGTCCCATTTCTCGTGCATCATTTTCATTGAAACGAATTACATTACCATTTGATGCTCCAATAAAGACTTCATCATTACCAAGTGTTTGCATTACTGAGAATAGTTTATCCCCTTCTTTTAAAGTAATTGCAATTTTTCCATTTGCACGAATTGATTCGAAATCACTTAGATTTGCTCGTTTAATAATTCCTTTACTTGTAGTAAAGAATAATGAACCTTGTTCGTAATTATCAATTGGTAAAATAGTTAAAATGCTTTCACTTTTTTCAATTGGTAAGAAATTAATTGCCGGAATTCCTTTTGATTGACGTGAACCTAATGGAACTTCATGACCTCTTAATCGATAAACACGACCTAAATCAGAAAAGAATAGTAAGTCAGTGTGGGTATTAGCAACCAAGATTTTTTCAACATCATCATCTTCGTATGTTTTTAATCCTTGAACACCAACACCGCCACGACGTTGATTTTTGTATGTATCAATTGGTAAACGTTTGAAATAACCACGTTTTGACATTGTTACAACAATATCTTCAACTGGTATTAAATCTTCATCGTCAATATGTGAACTAACACCATACATAATTTCTGTACGGCGTTCATCACCAAATTTTTCAATTAAATAATCTAGGTTTTCACAAATAATATTAACTTGACGATCATAGTTTTCTAAAATATCTTCTAAGTCTTTAATTATTAGCAATAAATCCTCATATTCTTTTTTTAGTTTATCAATATTTAATCCTGTTAATGCACGTAAACGCATCTCTAGAATTGCTTTTGTTTGTAATTCTGTTAAACCAAAACGTGCAATTAAAGCTTTTGAAGCAATATCATCATCACCTGATGCTTTAATAATCTTAATTACTTCATCGATATTATTAACAGCAATTACTAAACCTTCAACAATGTGAATTCGCTCTTTTGCTTTTCGTAAATCAAATTTTGTTCTTCTTACTAAAACTTCAATTTGGTGTTCAAAATAGTATTTAATCATTTCTTTAATGTTTAATACCATTGGCACACCATTCACTAAAGCTAAATTATTTACGCTAAAGTTTGTTTGTAAAGCTGTTGTTTTAAATAATTTATTTAATAATACTTCAGGAATAACATCACGTTTAACTTCAATTACAATTCGAATTCCATCACGACTTGATTCATCACGTAGATCAGAAATTCCTTCAATTTGTTTATTTGTTACTAATTCAACAATTTTTTCAATTAGATTAACCTTATTAACCATATAAGGAATTTCTGTTACAACAATCGCTACACGCCCTTGTCCAATATCTTCAATTTCATATTTTGAACGAATTGTTACTGAACCACGACCTGTGTTAAAGTAGTTAATAATACCACTATCACCATAAATTTCAGCACCTGTTGGGAAATCGGGTCCTTTTAGATGTTCCATAATTTCAGGAATGCTAATATCATGGTTTTTAGCATAAGCTTTAATTGCTTGACAAACTTCAGTTAGATTGTGTGGAGGAATGTTTGTTGCCATCCCAACAGCAATCCCTGTTGTTCCATTTGTTAATAAATTTGGAAAACCTGATGGCAAAACACTTGGTTCTTGTTCTGACGCATCATAGTTAGGTACAAAATCAACTGTTTCTTTATCAATGTATTTTAATAACTCATAAGAAATTTTTGACAATCGCGCTTCTGTATAACGCATCGCAGCTGCACTATCACCATCAATTGACCCAAAGTTACCATGACCATCAACTAGTAAATAACGCATTGAAAATTCTTGCGCCATTCTTACAATCGTTTGATAAACGGCTTGATCCCCATGAGGGTGGTACTTTCCAATTACATCCCCTACTCAACGCGCAGATTTTTTATAGGGTTTATCGTGTGTCATTCCATTTTCGAAAGCAGCAAATAATGCTCTTCGATGCACAGGTTTAAATCCATCACGTACATCAGGTAAAGCACGTGCAACAATTACAGACATCGAGTAATCTAAGAATGATGTTTCAACTTCTTTTGTAATTGATTGTTCTTTAATCGTTGAACCTTCTAATTGTTGCTTAATTTCTTCGGTTGTTAAACGACTTTTTTTTGGTTTTTTTAACGCCATAATTTATCCACCTCAATTTTAAGCATCAATATTCTTTACATATTTTGCATTTTTTTCAATAAATTCTTTTCGTGGTGTTACATCATCACCCATTAATAAAGAAAATGTTTTATCAGCGATTGCCGCATCTTCAATATTAACTTTTAATAAAAGACGATTTTTAGGATCCATTGTTGTTTCTCATAATTGATCAGGATTCATCTCCCCTAACCCTTTATAACGTTGAATGTTATATTTTGTATTCAACAATGTTGATTTAATTTTTTCTAATTCTTGATCAGAATATGCATATTTAATTGTTTTACCATAACTCACTTTATAAAGTGGTGGTTGAGCAATATAAACATTACCATTTTGAATCAATGGTAACATGTATCGATAAAAGAATGTTAATAACAAGATTCGAATATGGCTACCATCGACATCGGCATCGGTCATAATAATAATTTTTGAATATCTTAATTTTTCAATATTAAATTCAGGCCCTATTCCTGCTCCAAAAGCAGTAATCATGTTTTGAATTTCTTCATTAGCGAAAATCTTGTCAATTTTTGCTTTTTCAACATTAATAATTTTTCCACGCAATGGTAAAATTGCTTGGAATTCACGTTCACGACCAGTTTTTGCTGATCCACCAGCTGAATCCCCTTCGACAATATAAATTTCTGTAACACTTGAATCACGATTTGAACAATCAGCTAATTTACCTGGTAATGAATTTGATTCAAATGGTGATTTTCGTCTTGTAGCTTCACGCGCTTCATGAGAACGACGACGTGCCTCAGCGGCTTGCATAACTTTAGCAACAATTTTTTTTGATTCTTCTGGATTTTCATTTAAGAATTTTTCGAAAATTATAGAAGTAATTTCATTAACATAAGGACGAACTTCACTATTTCCTAATTTTTTCTTTGTTTGACCTTCATATTGAGGGTTAGGGTGCTTAATAGAAATAATCGCTGTTAACCCTTCGCTCACGTCTTCTTTAGTGATTTTATCATCAGTGTCTTTTAAATACTTTTTATCGATTGCATATTTGTTTAATAAACGTGTAATCGCTAATTTAAAACCTTCTTCGTGTGTTCCACCTTCTGTAGTATTAATGTTATTACAGAATGAGTGTGTTGAATTGTTGTACGAATTATTGTATTGAAATGCTACTTCACATTTAATGTTATAAGTTTGATCATTGTGACCTGGAACTTTAACTTCTTTTTCTTCTTCACCGTAAACAATAGCATCAAATAATGGTTCTTTTTCAGCGTTTAAATCAGCTATATACTCTTTTAAACCACCTTCGTAATGTCATTTTTCTTTACGATTAGTCATTTCTGATTCAAATTCGATATTAACACCTTTATTAAGGTAAGCTAATTGTTTTAAACGAGCCATTATTTTTAGCTCATCTCATTCATTTTCTTCCATGATTTCAAAGTCAGGAATAAACTCAATTGTTGTTCCTTTTTCTTTGATATCTTTGTCGTTAATTATTTTTAATGGTTCAATAGCATGTCCACCATTAATAAATTCAACGTAATGTTGAACATAATTTTTATTAACTCAAACTTTAAAGTTTTTACTTAAAGCATTAACAACAGATGCACCAACACCATGTAATCCACCAGAGACTTTGTAACTATCATTATCAAATTTACCTCCAGCATGCAACACAGTTAATACAGTTTCAACACCTGATAAACCAGTTTTTTCATGAATTCCAACTGGAATTCCACGTCCATCATCTTCAACTCGTATTACTCCATCTTTTTTTATAATAACTTTAACAACTGTTGCAAAACCACCCATTGCTTCATCGATTGAGTTATCAACAATTTCTCAAATCATATGGTGCAAACCTTCTGATTGAGTTGAACCAATATACATACCAGGACGTTTTCGTACCGCTTCTAATCCTTCAAGTACTTTAATACTTTCAGCGGTGTATTTATTTTCTTTATTAGAATCGTTCATAAAACTCCTATCTACTCTCATCGGTTTTAACTATTTGATACAATTGATTTCCTATTTTAACAATCATTTGATCATATAATTTGCGACCACGACGATCTTCTTTTTTTTTATCAACTATAACTTCATTCTCTAATAATCAAAATTTAGCTTGACCACCATTATTGATTAGCCCAGCCATTTTTAAAAATTGGTTTAAAGTTATATACTCAGTCGATATAAAAATTTTCTTCATAAACCTTTAATATTTTGTAATAATTACATATTTATTATAACATATATAAAATATTAAAAATTGACACAAAAACACTTGTAAATACAAGCATTATTTTAATTTTATTGTTAGTTTAATTTTACAAAAAATTAAATGTTTTTCTAATTTTTTATTCTTGATAAAATTTGCTTAAATCCAAGATCTTTTGCATCGATAAAAATAATAGGACGCAAAATTTCATCTTTAACCTTAAAAGTAACATCATTGTTTTCAAAGTTTTTTAAAACATGAGCTAATAAACTAGGATTAACAATAAATTCAACATTTGCATTGCTTAAATTAATAATTGGCATTTTTTCTTTCATATTGCCAATTTCAAAAGTTGTTAAACTAATTTCTGCTTCGTTATTTTCAATTTTAATGCTAATTTTAGGATTTTGCTCTTGCATAACAATATTCATACCACGTTCAATAATCTCTATTAGTAAACGACGATCAAAAACATAGTTTTTTTCTTCATTTGTTTCATTAAAAATTGAATAAACATTTGGATAAACACCATCAATCATTCGCGTTTGTAAAATTGCATCATTAACTTTAAAAACAAGACTTTTGTTACGAACATAAAAATCAACAATCTGATTATTACTATATTCAACATTTCTTAAAACTTCCATAATTAATTTCATTGTTGAATAAGAAATGATAAATTTAAACTTTTCACCTAAATAAGGTTTAGTTAAACATGAAGCTTTAATCTTATCTGTACCAATGGCAATTAATTGATTATCTAGTGTTTCAGTATCAATTAGCACACCTGAAATTGGTTGGATCTTTTCGATTCCTTGGCTATTTAAAACATTAGGTAAAACCTTTGCATTAATTTCTTGCATGATTTGGTGTGGCAAACTAATTTTTACATAATCTTCTAAACTAAAATTTAAACTTGGAAAACTTTCAATATTCATGGTATTAATTTGTGTTTCAAAGTTTTCAGTTTTAATCAATAAAATATTTGTATCAACTTGTTTTAATAAAACTGATTTATCTTTAAGTTTAGAAATCAATCCTAAAAGGATTTTAGCTGTAACTAAAATTTTTCCACTACTAAAGTATTCAAATCCATCACTAATTTCTTTATAACCACTAACTTGATTGTTTGTTGTTTTAAAAGTAATCTTATTTTCATTAACTTCAATTAAAACACCTAATAATAAAGCATTTGCATTATTTGTATTCGCAATGGTTGTGCTAAATTTCATTGCTTCAATTAACTTTTTTATAGAGACAAAAACTTCCATTGTTGATTTATAACCTTTGTATTTTCATTATTAATATTATAAAAGATATAAAATTAAAAAAAAATCTTGTGCTTTTCAAAAATATATTTTAATTTTTATTTGTTTTATTTTAATTATAAATATTATTATTAGGTGTTTAAATGTGCATAACTTAAAATTTATCTATAATATAATATGCTATTGAAGAAAATTATGAACATTAAGTGTTTATATTGTGGGTATTAAATGTGGAAAAATATTTAATTGTTGGATTAGGCAATCCAGGTTCAAATTATGCAAAAACAAGACATAATGCTGGTTTTATGGTAGTTAATGAAATTTGCAATAAACTTAATCTTTTTTTAGATAATTCAAAATTTAATGGAATGTTCGCTAAAACAATTTATAACAATTGTGTTGTATTTTTTTGTCAACCAACAACTTATATGAATCTAAGTGGTGAATTTGTTAGTAAAATGTTAAAGTTTTATGACATTCCTATTAAGAACTTAATTGTTATTTATGATGATGTTGACACAAAACTAGGTGTAATAAAATTACGAAAAAAAGGTTCATCTGGTGGGCAAAATGGAATTAAAAATATCATAAATCTTTTAAAAACTGAAGAGATTAAACGAATACGTGTAGGAATTGGAAAAGATCCACACGCAAAATTAGATCAATACGTCTTATCAAATTTTAAGATCGATGAATTGGTTATAATTAAACCAGCTATTATAAAAGGCGCTTTAGCTGCATTAGAAGCGATTGGTGAAGATTTTGACAAAGTTATGAACAAATTTAATTAATAAAATTACTAATAAAAAATATTTAGCTGCTGTTTCAGGCGGACCTGATTCTATGGCTATGCTAAATATGTATAAAAGAAATATTAGTGTTGTTTGTCATGTAAATTATCATAAACGTGAATCTGCTGATCGAGATCAAGAAATTGTAGTTGATTTTTGTAAAAAAAATAATTTACCAATTGAAATTTTAGATGTTGATGAAAAAGTTTATGAGAAATATGCTCATATTGATAATTTTCAAGCTAAAGCTCGTTTAATTCGTTATGATTTCTTTAAAGAAATTGGTAAAAAATACAACATACAACACTTATATATAGCTCACAATTTTGATGATTTTTTAGAAACAGCGTATATGCAACGCGCTCGTCAATCAAAAGCTTTATTTTATGGTATTAAAGAAAGTAATGTTGTTAATGGAATGATTGTTAAACGTCCAGTATTATTTATACGTAAACAAACATTACAACGCTATTGTGATGAAAATAAAATTAAATATGGAATTGATGAAACTAATGAATTAGACATATACGAACGTAATCGTGTACGCAAAACCATTAGTAATTGAAGTTTAAACGAAGTTTATGATTTTAAAAAAGCAGTTCTTAAATATAATAAAGAACATAGTTCTTTTGCTAATTTTGTAGAATTATCATATATTGAATTTAAAAAGAACAAATATAGATATGATTATTTTGTTCGTCAAGATGATGGAGTTCAATACTATTTAATCTATTATTTCTTAATTGATCAAAAAATTAGCAATCCAAATGAAAATAAAATTATTTCATTAATTAAGTTCTTTGGTAAACAAATCAATAAAGAAAAAGCTTATCGTGTTCAAGAAAATCTTTATATTCATGTTAATGAAGATGATTTAATTAGTTTAATATCATATGATAAAAATGATGTTATTGATGATCCAAATATTATAGAAAAACAAGCAGGTAATTAATGGAAATTCGTGGTAAATTATTTGTTAGTCAAGTTGTTAGAAAATTTAATTTAAATGTTGTTGCAAACTCTGATTATATTGATCGTGAAATTTCAACAACAGGAATTACACGAGTTGGTTTTGAATTAGCTGGCGAAATTTTATTTAAAGAGATTTGAAACATTGTTTATTTTGGTTCTAAAGAAAGTAATTATTTTAGTAAGTTTTCAGAAACAATTATTTCGAAAAAATTAGGAAAAATCTTAGATCTAAATCCACCTCTAATTATTTTTGGCAAAAATTTTAAACACGCTGGAATTTTGTTAAAATTAGCAGAGCGTTATAAGATACCGATTGTAGAGGTTAAATATAGTTTTTATGAATTAAATTTTACAATCAACACTTATATTAGCCAAAAACTTTCGCACCAATCATTAGTTCATGGAACTTTATTATCTATTTATGGAATTGGTGTTATTTTAATGGGAGAGTCAGGAGTAGGTAAATCTGAGTTAGCGATTGAATTAGTTAAAAAAGGTCATATTTTTGTTGGCGATGATGCTATTTTAGTAAATAGAATTGGTGGTAACCTATACGGAAGAGCTGAAGATTCAACTAAAGACTTTATTGAAATTCGTGGTTTAGGTATTATGAATTTTTCACGTTCTTTTGGAATTGAACGAATGATCGAATCAACAAAAATTGAAATTGTTATAGAACTAATTAAAGCTGCTAAACATGAAAAAATTAAGTTTGAACGTTTTGGACGAGAAATTCAACATAAAGAATTTTTAGAAACAAAAATCGCT
Source organism: Ureaplasma urealyticum serovar 8 str. ATCC 27618 (assembly GCF_000169535.1). Taxonomy (NCBI): domain Bacteria; kingdom Bacillati; phylum Mycoplasmatota; order Mycoplasmoidales; family Mycoplasmoidaceae; genus Ureaplasma; species Ureaplasma urealyticum. The sequence goes on along the minus strand of NZ_AAYN02000002.1, from coordinate 98,731 downwards.
TATTACTATATTCCAGTTATTGAAGGTAGAAGTATTTCAGATATTATTGAAACTGCTATCACTGATTATAAATTAAAAACATCAGGTTATAATTCAGCAGAAGAGTTCATTTTACAAATTGACAAAAAGGGGAATTAGATGCAATTAGAAATTATTAATCCAGAAAGCACGCTAATTAATGATGTTGTTGCACATCGAATTGCTTTTAGTATAGGAAGCAACTTTAATATATATTGATATGGAATCATTTTTGTTTGTGGTTTTTTGCTTGCTATATTAACTTATAGTTTACGTCTAAAATTTCACTATAAAGTACCTTATGACCCAGGTTTTTATTACATTTTTTTAGCAATTCCAATGACAATTATTGGTGCTCGTTTATGATCGTTAGCAATTGGTGATGCTAAAGATTTTTTTGATTTTAGAAATGGGGGATTAGCGATTCAAGGTGGGGTTATTGCTGGTGTACTAAGTGCTGCGATTTATTTTCCACTAATATTGCGGATGCCTAAATATCATGTTCGTGATCTTGATGCTGATGGTAATGTTATTATTCGTCAACCTAGCATGTGAATTTATGCTGATGCGATTATTCCTACAATTTTAATTGGTCAAGCCTTAGGTCGTTGGGGTAATTTTATTAATGGTGAAATCTTTGGTGCTGAAAGCACTGTTAATGATTTGCAATGATTAAAAAAAGCAATGCCTGCTGTTTTTGAGGGTATGAAACATTACTTTATTGAAGGTGATAAAACTTTATTTACAATTTATCAACCATTATTCTTATATGAATCATTCTTCAATGTAATTGTTTTTGTCTTTATCTACTTTGGACTATCATACATTAAGCAATTAAAAATTGGTTTTGTTTCAATGTCGTATTTCTTCTTTTATGGTGTAATTCGTTTTAGTACAGAATCAGCACGGGCACCACAATTTAGTTTTGCAGGAACATATGTAATTAACTCATTATTATTAATTTTTGGCGTGCTTGGAGCATTATATGTACAATTTATAGCACCAATTTTAAGAAAAAGATTTTTATTGGATGCAATCATTGAACTATTTTACAAAAAGAAACAACAAGCTCACAAGTTTGGTCAATTAAGAAATCCTGAGGAATTTTTATATTATTGCCACAAATAAAAGAAAGTAGGTGTTAAATGAATCAACAAATTTATGATTTAGTGATTATTGGTGCAGGTCCAGCAGGATTAGCTGCTGCTGTTTATGCTAAACGTTCAGGTTTAAATGTCATTATTGTTGAAAAGCAATTTCCAGGTGGCAAAGTAGCACTAACAGCAAATGTGGAAAACTATTTAGGAATTAATAGTATTTCAGGACCTGAATTAGCTTATAAAATGTACGAACAAGTTTTAAATTTAGATATTCTTGTAATTTATGAATTAGCTGATGAAATCACTTTAAAAGAAAAATATAAAGAAGTTAAATTAGCTACACAAACACTAATTGCTAAAACTGTAATTATTGCAACAGGAACAGAAAATAGACGTTTAAACATTCCTGGTGAATTAACATTTGAAAACAAAGGGATTAGTTATTGTGCAATTTGTGATGGACCACTTTATAAAAATAAAGTTGTTTCTGTTATAGGTTCTGGTAATTCAGCAGTTGAAGAAGCAATTTATTTAGCAACCATTGCTAAAGAAGTTCATTTAATTGCTAATAAACCAGAATTTAAAGCTGAACGACAAATGGTTGAAATTGTTAAGAACACTTCTAATATAAAGATTCATTACAATAAGCAAACATTCGAATTTTTTGGCGAAGAGTTTTTGCAAGGTTTAAGATTTAAAGATTTAGTTACCAATGAAATAACAACATTAAATGTTGAAGCCAATTTCACTTTTATTGGTTTATTACCATCAAGAATTAATGCAAGTAACTTAAATATTTTTAATGAAACAAACGGTTTTATTACAACTAATAAGAATATGGAAACCAATGTTCATGGAATTTTTGCAGCTGGAGATATTGTTGATAAAAGTGTTCGACAAATCGCTACAGCTATAAATGATGGAGTAATTGCTGCACTTTATGCAAAAGAGTACATTACAAGAAATAATTGATAAAGATCTTAACAAATTTACTTTTAGTGAATTTGTTAAAGAAGATATTTATACGAATACTGATTATTCTTCAACAGATTACAAAGTTATTTTATATTCTTTTTTTCGTAATAATTTAACCATTAAAATTGGTCAAAAACTAACTTGAATTCTTAAATCACAAAATCTTCAAATTATTGAATTTATTTTAAATGGACTAGAACATTTTAATAATTTAAATCTTGAATATGAAATTATTGTCGAACCAGATCATTTAAATAAAACACGTACTAATTATTCGTTAGCACTTTGAGGCGATTTAGATAAATTAGATGAAATACTAAAGCTATTTGATAATGAAAATGATGAGAATTTTCATAAAGATCGTTATTGCTCAAATTTTTTAATTGGTGCTATGTTATCGGGCGGATCAATTGCTCACCCACTTGAAAATTACCATCTAGAAATTCGTTGTGATTCAAATAATTATATTCCATTACTAACAAAAGCTTTATCACGTTATGGATTAGAGTATAAAATTGTTTATCGTAATAAAAAAACCATTATTTATTTTAAAAAATCAGAAACAATTAGTGATTTTTTAAAAGCGATTCGTACACAAAATTCTTTATTTGAGTTTGAAAATATTCGTATTCAACGTGATTTTAATAATCAACAACAACGTTTAAATAATTTGGATATTTCTAATCTTTCTAAAAGTTCTAAAGCAGGGGTTTTAGCTAAAGAAATGATTTTAGAAATTAAAAAAAACCATGAAGATTTTAGCAAACAAAGCGATAAATTTTTAAAGTATTGTGAACTACGAATTCAAAATCCAGATTGCTCATTAAATGAATTAGCTTATTTATTAAAACAAACATTTAATATTGAAATTTCTAAAAGTGGTTTAAATCACTTTAACTCACGCATTAAGCAAATGTATGAAGAATTAATATTAAAAAATGAAAGAAAAAACTAGTTTGGTCAAAACTAGTTTTTTAATTCTTATAATTTATTAATTTTCTTCTCAATTAAAAAAGCAAATTGATTAGTTCTTACATCTTTAAAGGTTTCAATATACATATTAGGTGTATTAATTAATTGACGGTTTTTAAAAGCACGATTTTTATTAATTTTAGCAATGTATTTGCCCATATTAATATCATCATCAACTTCAATATTTTTATCAATATATTGATGTAAAAATAATTTAGCATTAGTTTTAGCATTAACACGTCATGTTGTTTCATTAACAACTTGAATTTCTTTAATTTCATTTTCGTTGTCTGTTTCATCATAAACATTACCTGTTAATTCTTCAGTAATGTTTTCTAATGTAATAATTCCTATTGGATTTTTTTCAGTGATATTATCAACAACAATACCTAAATGAATTCTTTGAAATTGCATTGTTCTTAAACCATCATATAAAGTGTCTTTTTGATTCATTAATAAAGGTGTTTCCATAATGTCTTTGATGATTGTATTAGGTTCGTTAAGAAGATATTTAATAATCTTTTTTAAATGAATAATACCAACTACTTCATCATCTTTATTAATGACCACCAAACGTGAAAAACCACTTGAATTAAAAATTTCAAAACTTTCAAGCACTGTTTTATTTTCGCTAATTTTAACAACTTGATTTCAAGGAACCATTTTTTGATTAATTAAAATGTCATCAAATAAAATTGCTTTGTTAATAATTAAAGCTTCTTGACTATCTAATGTTCCTTCGTGACGAATAACTTCAACTAAAGATTTTAATTCTTCTTCAGTGGCTGTAATTACACTTTGTGATTTCTTATTAAACATTCTATTTAAAAGTCATGTTAATGGCCAAAAAAGTACATAAAAACAATTTAGTGGATAAGCAACTAATTTAAGAATTTTAATTGGATTTTTCTTAGCAAAATTTTTTGGTATAAACTCACCAAATAATAAAACAATTAAAGTCATAATTCCAGTTGCAATCCCTGTTCCAATAGCTTCAGCATTACTCGCTGTACTAAAAGATTTAACAATACCTGCAAAAAATAAACCAGCAATTGTTGATGATGCAGTATTTACTAGTGTATTACCAATTAAAATAGTGGCTAATGTAATAGTATAGTTATTAATCATTTTATAAATTACATTAATAATTGTTTTTGACTTAATTTTATTACTTTCAGTTTTTCATTTCACAGTTGTCACACTTGTAACAGCTGTTTCAGTTGCTGAAAAAAATGCTGAAAAGCAAATTAAAATAATAGTAATAATTGCTAATATTATTAAAACACCAACACTAAAAGTTGTTTGATTATCAATAATTTGTTGGGAATCTTCAATCATAAGTTTCCTTTTATATAAAAAATGTTATTGAGCCAATTCTAGGCTACTATCCTTTTATTATATATAAAATTGATTAAAGAAAAAAAGTTTATTAGTCAAAAATTCTCTTATTAATTCCATTTTTTATTACTTAAATTTAATTAAGCATACATTTAAGTAATTTATTTTTATTTATAATAATCCTTTTATTTATAATTGATAAGAATTTAAAAAAAGCGAAAATTAAGGATTAAAAATGCATAAAAAAACAAAAATTTATTTACTAGGAACATTTGGATTGCTTTCTTTTGGAATTAGTGTTGCTACAATTGCTAGTTCATGTACAAAAACATCTTCGACAAATATTCAAGAACAAATTAAATATGACATTATGCCAACTTATACATCACAAGCGGATAATTTATTAGCATTGGGAATTACACCAGATTATTATCCACAACAAATGTATTGAAAGAAAAAAGCTCCATATGATTATTTAAATCCCCAAAAATCTGATTATCAAAAATGATTTTATGAAAAAGATAATTTTGCTAATCAGTTTAAAGAAAAGTTAACTAGTTTAGAAAAAGATATTAAACAATATGGAACAACATGATGAAGTTTTAGTGGTAATACTTATGGTGAAGGTGTAAACGAAGAGTATTGAAATAAAAACAAAGGCAAACTTGTTTATTATGATCGTTATCTAATTGATAATAGCCACTTTGAACGTGCAAAAAAATCATTAGTTGCCCATGATGGTCCAATATCAAATCCTAATACAATAATTCCTGTTGATTTTAAAATGAGCCGCGATTTTTATTTAACTTTAAATAAGGATGACATTCTAAATTTTAAAAATAAGCCTAATTCATTACTGAGAAAAAGTTTATTGTTAGGGTTAGAATATAAAGATAAAGAAAAAGGCGAATTGAACGAATTATATAATTATTCATACATTGCTAATAAATTACAAGAAGACTATTTTAATGGTCAAACTTTTGATGGAATTAATTTTAATAATTCCGCTTTTAAAAAAAGAGTTCTAGAAGGCAATGATATTCCTATTTTTTATACTGAAAAAAATTGAAATAATCCTAAGTCGCTAAATTCAAAAATTTATGAAGCTCTTAAAACAGTTGTATTAACAAAAAAAGTTAGAGAATCTGGCTTAAATCATTTAAATTACAATCCTTTTTCGCCAACAATAAAACAAGATGATTACATTACATCAATTTTACAACATCACCCAATTTATGAACAAAATATGCGATGAGATGGTGGAACTCAAGTTTATTTAGGGACAATGCGCGATTCATTGCTTTATTTATACGATATTGCTTATGCAACAACTAAATATGCATACTCAGAACAAGCACAAATTGATTTTAAAGATAACTTAGCAAAATTAGAACCATTAAAAAAAGCTTTATTCAATGCTAATCAAATTGCTAAAAATTTAATTGAACGTTTAAACAAAATTCGTGCTTATTTTCAAGCAGTAGGTGTTGTTGATAAAAATTATAATCCTGATCTAAAACAATTTGATAACACTAATTCTAAAACTTTAGGATTATTAACGACATCACAAAATAGCGGTTCTTCAACATTACAAACTCAATCTAAATATGGTTTTTTATATTATGATCTAGGGTTTAAAGCGCCAAAGCCAATTTTAAAAAAAGATGAATGAACTGAATTATTAGAAGATGTTAATGGAAAACAATTATTATGTCATAGACATGGTAATGGTCAAATTCATTGTTTTGGTGGTGGTGATAGTCAAGACGGCGTACAAGTTGATAAAAACATTGTTGGATCTCTATTTAATATGGACGATAATGGATGATGATGAAATTTAGGCGAAGGATCATTAAGTGCAAGTAATTTTGCTAAATTTAATTCACAATTTGATTATTTAATTAAAATTAGTTATCAAAATTTAGAAGACTTTCATAGCAACAACTTAACTAGACCACAAAAAGAATTGATCATGTCATTAATTAAACCAAATTATGAAGATCCTGCTAATCGTGTTTTTGATGATAATTATGAATTATGAAATGATGGAATTAAATCGCCTATTGGTTATAATATGATTTTAGATTCTATAATTAGAATTATTAATAAAACAATTGATCCGCAAGTAATTAAACAAAATGAACATTTATTAAGAAAAGCCAATAATTGAGGTTCATATTGAGATACATTTGTTAACTCAAAATAAAAAGAGGACTAATGAAAATTAATTACAAAACAAAACTCAAACAACATCATTTTTATTTAATTAAAAACCTTAATTATAAACAATTTGCAATTATTAAAATGGCAGGGCTAATTGCTATTGCCCTTTGTTTTATTTTTTTGACATTAGCAATTTATTATGATGCTACTAATGGGTTTGATGTATCAATTAATCAATTTAATTTTAATATTCGTGGTCCCAAAACGTTAATGGCATTTTTCTCTGGAGGCGCTATTGCTGTAGCTGGACTATTATTACAAAAAGTTACACGTAATCATTTAGCAGACACTTCTGTTTTAGGAATTGGATCATTAAATATTATTTTAATGACTTTTTATTTTATTCTTATAAAAGATAAAACAAGCAGTTATTTAAATCCTGAAATGCGTATCTTACCATTAATTATGTTTTTATCATCAATTCTTGGAACAAGCATTGTTTATACTCTATCAAAACTAGGAAAGGCAAATAATGAAAAATTTATCATTATAGGAATCGCCTTAAACTTCTTATTTGAAGCAGTTTCTGTAGTTTTGATTAATCCTGCTAACAATTCGTTATTTTCAAATCAAGATAAGAATTTAATGATTGCTTTTGAAAACATTAAAAACTACACTTTAGGAATAATTCCTAATTCTCAATACATTGACTTATCATTAGTAATTTCATGTTCAATTTTAATTACATTAACATTAATTCCAATTTGATTTTTGCGTAAAAAAATTGATTTATATGAAACAAGCGCTGCTTTAGCATCAACAACAGGAATTAATGTTGAACGTTTAAAAATTAGTATTTATTTCCTTGTGGCCTTATTGGCAGGTTTAGAAATTGTTTTAGTTGGCTATGTCGCTTTATTAGGTGTTATTGGAGCAAGTGTTGCTCGCCAATTATTTGGCAACAAAACAGGAATTACAATGTTTGCTGCTTTTTTAATTGGAGCTATTTTAGTTTGTTTCGCCTTATTAATTTCAGTCAATTTTAATACGCAAGTTCCAGTTGGCTTTTTATCAACAACAATTATCACGCCTTATTTTATGTATTTAATTGTGAGAGGTAAATAAAAATATGTTTAAAATTTTCAGTAAATATTTTTGTAATCATCAATTAGATCGAGATCGAATTATTAAAGAAAGCAATGATTATGCTTTAGTTGTTGATAATTTATCTTATAAGTATCATAAAAAATTACCTGATGTTTTAAAAAATTTAACATTAGATATCAAAAAAAATTCTTTTACTACAATTTTAGGTCCCAATGGGTGTGGAAAATCAACAACTGCAAAAGCAATTGTTAAATTATTAAAATTAAAAAAAGGTAATATAAAAGTTTTTGATAAAAATATTAGTGAATTAAGTTTTAAACAACTAGCTCAATTAATTTCTTATATTCCTCAAAGTATTGAAATTCCCCAAGGCACACGTGTTATTGATTTTATTACTTTTGGTCGTAATCCATATTTAGGAATTAGTGGGATTTTAGGAAAAGATGATAAAGCAGTTATTGATTTAGTAATTAACGAAATGCAATTACATGATTTAAAAGAAAAATTTATGCAAGAACTATCTGGTGGTCAAAGACAAAAAGTTGTTTTAGCATTATGTTTAGTACAAGATACACCAATTATTTTGTTAGATGAACCAACAACATATTTAGACATTAAAAACCAATATGAATTGCTTGAATCATTAAAGAAATTACAAATTCTACGTCAAAAAACAATTATTGCAATTTTACATGATATTAATCAAGCAATTCAATATAGTGATGAAGTTTTTGTATTAAAAGATGGTCAAATTTATGCTAATGGCAATCCCAATGAAATCATCACTAAAACTTTATTAAAAGATGTTTATAATATTGATGCTCAAATTGATATTGTTGATGATCAAAAAATTGTTCATAACATTAAAGTTAAAGATTATTTATCAAATAATAAATAATATGTTGTTTTAGTAATTAAAGCAATTAATTTAAAATATTATAATATAAGTGTATTAAACTCATGCATTTAATAACTAAAGGAAATAATATATGAATTTTAAAAGTACTATCATTAATAAAAAACCAATTGATTGAAAACATACAATTGTGTTAGAAGAATTAAGTGTTGATCCTAAAGCATTAGAAATGCACAAAGAAAGAATTAACACTGTTTTTGCAAAACAAACTGAAGAACAACGTGCTCAACAATTACATAACATTATTGTTCGTGAAAATTTATTTAACAAAGCAATGACATATCTTGCTGATTTTTATGAAATTGATGTTAACGAAGAAGACGTTAAAGATTTAGCACCAAGAATCAAACAAGCATTTGGTGTTGAAGATGAAAAACTAGCTTATGAAATTTCACAAAAAATTATTGCTAAAGCATTAATTTTTCAAGATTTACAAAAAGAATTTAATATTGAAATTAAAGATGATGAATTAACTAAAATTCTTGAATCATACTACGAAGAAACAAATTTATCAATTCGTGATTTTAAAGAAAACAAAGCACAATGAGAAGCTGCAAAATCAACATTATTAGAAGAAAAAACAACAGCGTTTATTGTTGATAAATTCGATCGTGATTTATCAATTCTTGAAGCTAATATTCGTAAGAAAATAGCTGAACAAATGGAACTTGATAAAAAAATAAAGGAAGTACAAGACAATAGTAAAGCAAAACAAAACGCTGACAAATAAAACTTATATTGTTCGCTATATTATTTTAAAAATTGCTATGGATCAATACAAAATCAATGAATTGATTCCTAGTGAATATAAATTAGCAAACTATTTTAATTGTGGAAGAATTACAATTCATAATGCTTATGAAGTTTTAAAAGTATTAGGAATTGTAACCACAATTAAAGGAAGTGGTTATTATGTTTATTCAAGTATTGATCACTTTACTAATAAAGCCTTTGCTAATTTATATGAAATTATTGATAATATTAAATACGAACAATTCATAATTGATTTTGAATATCATGGCAATAAATTTAATTCAATTACTAAATTTAGTTTAATTAAAAATAAAAAAACAGTTGCAGTATCATACTATTTAACGCCAAACATAATGGGCTTAGAACAGTTTGATACTAATAATATTAATATTAGTAAACAACTAATATTATCAGGGTTTGATGATTTTTTTAATGTACAAACCCAAATTAATTATGAAAATATTAATTTATTAAAATCAATTTTAGAAAACGAAAATATTAAATTTGATACTCCAATGATTTTAAATAAATTAACTTCTTCATCACTAAAAGTAGAATTATTAGTTTTAACACACATTAGCAAAGAATACTTTAGCTATGAAGAAACTAATAAATTAATAGTTAATTAAACAAAACCACTAAAAGATTTATTTCGTCTTTAGTGGTTTTTAATATCTTTATTAAAATAAATCAACTAAGAAGGCAACACATAACAAATAAGTTGTTGCAACAATTTCATCAACACTTGCTGAACGACTAATAACACTAACTTTTGTTAAGATATTGCTAATATATGAACCTATTGTTAAATAATGTAATTTAGTTTGATAAATTTTAAAAATTGTATTAGCAATGCTTATATTATCAAAAACATAATGATTAATATGATTTTGATGTGAATTAATTATTTTTTTATTTCTTACTCTTAAATCAACTACAGCGTCAAATTGCATTGGTCCAATAAAATCAAAATCATTATTTTGATATAAGACATCATTTTGACTTAAATAACTAATATATGCTGCATGATTATTTAAAACTTCAAAATATTTTTTAGCAATTGTGTATGAATGTTTTGCTACATCAATCATTTGATCTTTATTCAAAGTTAAATTTAAAGCACAATCACTCATAAAAATTAATTCTTGTTCACTAGCCATCGCCATTGTGCTACATGCTATTGAGCCATTAGGATTTTTTAAGATTTTTAAAATACTACTAAAACAAGTTTTTGAAGATAGATTAGCACCAACAATTAAAATATCAATTTTCTTTAAATAACTCAAACAAACAGCAAAATTTAAATCATTACTAATTGCTAGTTGGGCATCTTTTTGACTTTCTCCCTTAGATTTTCGTAATTCGTACCAAATGTTTTCGCATTCGTTAATAATTTCTGGTGTTTTAAAAGATGCTAAATCAACGATATTAATCAAAGAATTTTGACTTAATATTTGTTTTGCTTTATCAATTTCTAAACTTTGTTCAATAAATAAAACTTTTAAAGGCTTTTTTGTTAGATTTTCTAATTTAATTTTTAACTTATTTACAACATTTAACATAGGTTTTTCTTTCTTATTTTTAGCAATTAACTTAGTATATTGCTATTAATAAATATTATAATTATAAAACTAGAAATATTATATTCGTTATAAGGAGATTGTAATGGAAAATAAAAAATACGAATGAGATCTTGATGATTTATTAAATAACAAATCATTAGACGATTTATACGCTGAATTTGAAGCAAAAAAAGCTGAACGTATTAAAGCTTTTGCAACTTTTTTAGATTCAAAAGAAAATTTTGCTCAATGACAAGTTTTAGAAGAAGAATTTACAATTATTGCTAACCGTTTTTATAATTATGTTTCAAATAATTTAAATACTAACGTTGTTGATCCAAAATGAAATTCTTGATCACAAAAACTATCAGCTTCTTTTTATGAATTAGAAACAGCATTAAGTAATTATGATAGCGTAATTTTAGCAAATGAAGCTAAAATTAAAGAATACTTAAAAGATCCTCAATTAAGTGTATATACACGTAAATATGACGAAATTTTTCGTTATCAACCACATACATTAAATGATGAACAAAGCAAATTGTATTCAAAATTAGCACGTGCTGATGAAGGTTTTTCAACAATTTATTCAACATATACAAACAATGATATGAAATTTGCTGATGCTATTGATTCAAAAGGTAAAAAGCACCCAATTAATAACGAAGCAGAAGCTTTTGTTCATTTAAAAGCTAAAGATCGTGCTTTACGTAAGAGTGCATATTTATCAATGTACAAAGCATACTATGATTCACGTGAATCAATTACAAAAATGTTGTATTACAACTATTTATCATTAAATCAACAAGCAAAAGCAAAAAACTTTGAAGATTATATTGCTAAAGCAGCTTTTGATGATGTTGTAGATAAATCATTAATTACTTTAATTTATGATCAAGTAAAACTTTATAAAGAAGCAAACGAAGATTATAAAAAAGCAAGAAATGCATATTTAAAGAAATTAATTAAAGTTTCAAAAATTGAACCATGAGATAATGCATTACCATTAATTTCTAAAAAAATTGATATTTCAATTGAAGAAGCAAAACAAATGTCAATCGATTCATTATCAATTTTAGGTGATGAATATGTAAGTAATATTAAACGTGCATTTGATGAAAAATGAGTTTCATGATTACCACAAAAAGGTAAACGTGGTGGTGCTTATTCAATTGGTGGTACAAAAGGAATTAGTAAATACTATATTTTAATGAACTATACTAATTCATTACGTGATGTACAAACTATTGTTCATGAATTAGGACACTCAATGCATTCACTATATTCTAATCGTACACAAAAAATTTATAGTGATTACAAGATCTTCTATGCAGAAATTGCATCAATTTCAAATGAAGTATATTTAAACTACTACTTATTAGAGAAATACAAAGATGATCTTGAAATGAAACTAATGATTTTAGATGAAATGATTAGTGGTTTCTTTGCAACTACAACACGTCAAGTAATTTTCTCAAATTTTGAATGAATTGCTAATGAATTAATTAATAGTGGTGCACCATTTACAGCTGATGTTGTTATGAAAGAATATCAAAAATTAGAATTTGAATATACAAACAAACCAATTGTAGAAGATTTAACTTCAATTTATTCATTATCAAGTGTTACACCACTTCGTATTCCACATTTCTATGTAGGTAACTTCTATGTTTATAAATATGCAGTAGGTCAAGTTGCAGCGATTATTTCAGGACATCGTGTTTTCACTAAAGTAGAAGGCGCAAAACAAAAAGTATTTGACTTCTTATCAAGTGGTGGTTCAAAAGATCCATTAGACACAATTAAATTATTAGGTGTTGATTTAACTCAACCACAATCATGACAAGAAGCGTTAGAAATTGTTAAGTTATGAATTAAAGATTACAAACAAACAATTGTTTTATTAAATAAGAAAAAAAGTAAAAAATAAAATTCCATTTTTTAAAGGTTAAATATGATTAACGAACAAAAGGCTAAATTAATAGAGTTAAAACAAAAAGTTAATGATTTTGAGTTTGAATTAGATAAATATAAAGAGGAATTTATGAGGAGAATAGCTATTTTTGTTTATTCCACCAATAGGTTTAGTTTATTTATTAATAGATTTTATCAAAAATTAAAAAATTAAATCAAAAAAGAAAATCATTAGAATCAAAAATTAGAGAATTCAATTACGAAATTAATAAAATAGAAATTTCACTATTGTAATTAAATTGATTAAAATTTAATTTTACTATTTATAAAACAAAAGATTGAGCAATTAGTGTGCTCAATCTTTTTTATTACTCTATTTTGCTTTATCTTTCATGTGTGGGAATAATAAAACGTTACGAATACTATCATTACTTGTTAACAACATTACTAAACGATCAACACCAATTCCCAATCCACCTGTTGGAGGCATACCATATTCTAATGCTTCGATAAATTCCATATCTAATTCATTAGCTTCATCATTTCCTAATTTAGCTTCTTCTAATTGTGCTACAAAACGTTCATATTGATCGATTGGATCATTAATTTCGCTATAAGCATTAGCAAATTCTTTTTGGCAAATAAACAATTCGAAACGATCAACAAAACGTGGATCTTCTTGATTTTTTTTAGTAAGAGGGGATACTTGTACTGGATGACCGTAAACAAATGTTGGTTCAATTAATTTTTCTTCAACAAAAGTTTCAAAGAAAGCATTAACAATATGACCAAAGTTTTTTTGATGATCTAATAATTTAACATGATGTTTTTTTGCTAATTCAAGTGCTTGTTCATCACTTTTAACTTCAAAGAAATTAACACCAACATGCTCATTAATTAAATCAACCATATGTGCTTTTTTAAAAGGTTTATTTAAATCAACACTAAATCCTCTAAAAGTAGGATTTAATAATTTTAATTTAGTAGCAATATGGCGAATTAAATCTTCAGTTAATTGCATAATATATCATAAATCAACATAGGCAACATATAATTCGACTGAAGTAAACTCTGGATTATGAGTACTATCCATTCCTTCGTTTCTAAAAATTCTACCTATTTCATAAACTTTTTCAAATCCACCAACAATACATTTTTTTAAAGCAATTTCAGTAGCAATTCTTAAATAATATTGTTTATCTAAAGTATTGTGATGTGTAATAAAAGGACGTGCTGCAGCACCACTTAAAATATCTTGTAAAACAGGTGTTTCTACTTCAAAAAACCCTTGACTATCTAATCAATTACGCATTTCACGAATAATTAATGATCGCTTTATAAAAGTGTTTTTTGATTCATCATTTACAATTAAATCTAAATAACGCTGACGTGCTTTAATTTCTTCATCAACTAGTCCATGATATTTTTCTGGAAGAACTTTTAAACTTTTAGCAACTAACTTAATGTTTGTAACATTTAAAGTAATTTCATCGCTATTTGTTTTCATTGCTACACCTTGTAGTTCGACAATATCACCAATGTCTAATGATTTAAAAGTTGAAAAAACTTCTGGATCAACATTTTTTTTATCAATATAGATTTGCAATTTTGTTGAAAAATCTTGAATAATTCCAAAAGTTTGACGCACACCAATTAAACGACCAGCAAGCGTTACTTTTTTTAAATCCATATTATGTAATTCTTCTTTACTAAAGTTTTTATATTCTTCAGCAAAGTCTTTTAAAGACATACTTCTTTCAACTTTTGTTGCTAAGAATGGATTTTTGTTTTGGTCTTTTAATTCTTGCAAATGATTTCGACGAATTAATTCTTGATCACTAAATTTTCTTTCCATAAATAATTATCACCCAGTACTAAATACACTATCTCTTATTATCGCATAAATTCAATAATCATAATTAAACTAAAGTATTAGTTCAATTGAAAATAAAGTTTATATAAGACTTTTAAATATAAATCTTCAACATAAACAACTTCGCAATCAAAATGCTTAAATTCACTATTGATACGATGATCATTAATCATTGAACGACACAATTCATTTAAAATTAAATCAAGTAAATAAAGTTTGTAAGTTGCATGTTTTTTACGATCAAAAACTTCTTTTAGATTATTTTGTTCAATAAAATAATCAATTGGCGCAAGCATATTACTTTCTTTGCTACGATGCGTATATTCATTTAAATATTCATGGAATGATAAATTTTTACCACCAAATTGATCTTGTTTTAATTCTTCAAGAATCTCATCATATTTTTGATCTCTAAACATCGAATAAGCAAGATTGAAATGTTCATAAAATTTATAATCATCTCAATTACCTAATTGATAGTCGTTAACAATTTCTTTTAACGTATTAAACTTTTTGTTGATTCATTCATTATCTTTAAAATCAACAATATTTGTAATCTCTAATTGTTTAAAGACCTCTTTTTGAACAGGTTCATTTAGTAATACAAATTCACGATGAATTTTTCTTGTGTGCTTATCATGTTTGTATAGTTTATAAATAAATTGACATAAAGCAATATAATCTTTTTCATCTAAGTTATGAATAATAAATTGTTTTGCTTCTTGTTGTAAACGTTCAATTTTACGTTCACGTTGTTTTCTTAATTCAATAAAATAAATATTAAAAGAAATCGACAATGTAGCAATTAATGAAAGAAGACTAATTACCAATGTCGTTATTTCTAATGATGTCATAAATTCTCCTAATTATTAAAAAAATATTATAAATGTGTGTTTTTTAACCACCTTTATAATATTACACTATTATTACTACTCAGCAAAATTTGTATAGTAAAGATCTTGGTAGAAAGAAGAATTTTTAATTAAATAATCATGATTACCTTGGGCAATAATTTCGCCATCTTTAACTACAAGAATTAAATCAGAATTAATAATTGTTGATAATCTATGAGCAACAACAAATGAGGTTCGACCTTTTAATAAGTTATTAATTGCTAATTGTAATTTATGTTCAGTTTGAGTATCAACTGAACTTGTAGCTTCATCTAAAATAATGATTTTAGCATCAGAAACAATTGCACGTGCAATTGTTATTAATTGTTTTTGACCTTGTGATAAACTTTGTTTTTCACTAATAACTGTGCCATAATCTTTTTCAAATGAAAGAATTAATTCATGGGCTTGCGCTTTTTTAGCAGCTTCTACAATCTCTTCTTTTGTAGCATTCATTTTACCTTTTTTAATGTTTTCATAAATACTTTCACTAAATAAGAAAGGATCTTGTAAAACAATCGAAATATGCTCACGAACACTTGCTCGTGATTTATTTGTAATATCTACATCATTAAAATAGATATGACCACTATTAATATCATAGAATTTGTTGATTAAGTTTGTAATTGTTGTTTTTCCAGCACCTGTTGGTCCGATAATAGCAATTTTTTGGTTTTTCTTAGCAACAAAGTTAATATTTTTTAAAGTAGGTTTATTTTTTGAATAATTAAAGTTAACATTTTCAAAACGCACCTCAATACCTTGTGAATCATCAATTACTAATTTTTCATCTCAATCAATTTCGTTTGGTGTTTTAACAATTTCATCAATTTTAGCAAGTGATGTTCTTGCAATAATGAAGATAGGAATAGCGTTTGACAATTGACTAAAGTTATCACAGAAGAAATTACCAAATAATGAAATACTTACTAATCCTCCAAAAGAAATCATGTTTGTTACTGGATCAATATTACTTACAATTCCTGGTAAATGAATTCCTTTAATAGAAATTAATAAATAAGATACGATTAAAACAGCGTTCATTAATCGCATTGAAAAAATACTTCATGGAAAAATAATTTGTGAACTATATTGAGCTTTAACTCAATTTTTATATAAATTTTTAATCATGTTATCTAATTTTTTAACAAAGTAAGCTTGTTCATCAAAATTAGCAACAACATTTTGACCATGAATCATTTCTTCAATATAACCATTCATTTCACCAAAGTCTTGACGTTTTTTACGCATTAATTGACGTGATTTTTTAAAGATTAAAATATTAAATAACATTACTAAAGTGTAAATAGCAATACCAATTAAAGCGATATAAGGACTTGTTACTAATAAAGCAATTCCAAAGCCAAGAGCACCAAAAAAAGTTTTATTTAATTCAATATAAAAATTAACAATTCCATCTTGAACACTTGTTGGATCGCTTAATGTTTTAGTAAAAATTTCACCACTTTTATTAACATCAAAATATTTCATTGGCAAGTAACGAATGCGATTAATTACCATCATTGATAAATGTGATTCAATTTTAAAAGATATACGAATGGCAAATTCATTCATAATTAATAAGAAAATAAATGACAAGAAATAAATTCCTATTAATCCACCACACATTTTAACTACTGTATCAACAACACCATTAGCAACAGCGTACTTATCAACAGTTTCTTGTAATAAAAAGGTTGCAGCAATAGTTGCTGCTAATCAAAGAACAATAGCAATTGATAAACCAATAAATGATTTTTTAAAATCTTTGAAATAATAATAAATTAAATGAAGTTTACTTACAGGCTTAATTGTTTGAGACTGTTGATTCATGTTTTGAACCTCCATTTATTTGTTGTTGATAAATATCTTTATAAATTGCACAAGTTTTAAGTAATGTGTCATTATCGCCAATACCAACAATTTTTCCTTTATCCATTACAATAATCTTGTCACAATCTAAAATATTACTAATTCTTTGGGCAATAATAATTGAGTTTTTAAACTTAGTTTGTTGTTTTAAAGCTGTTAAGAATTTTTTCTCAGTAATCATATCTAATGCACTAGTTGAATCATCTAAAATTAAAGTTCTAGCATCACGTAGCAATGCTCTTGACATTGCTAAACGTTGTTTTTGACCACCTGATAGGTTTTGAGCTCTTTGTGCTACCATAGATTCTAATTTATCTTCTTTAGTTTCAATAAAATCTTTAGCTTGAGCAATTGTAATTGCTTGATCAATTTGATCATCACTAATATTTTTTAAACCAAATAATATGTTTTCACGAATCGTACCATAGAAAAGGGAAGGAACTTGTTCGTTTACACTAAAAGCATGTTGTAAGCTAGTTTTTTTAATTTCTTTTAAAGCAATATTATCAACAAAAATTCCGCCACTAGTTGGTTCTAATTGGTGCATTAATAATTTAAGCAATGTTGATTTACCAGCTCCTGTAGTTCCAATAATCCCTACACGATCAGTATCTTTAATTGAAAAAGAAACATTTTTTAAAACTCATTTTTTAGAATTTTCATATCTAAAACTTACATTTCTAAATTCAATATTATTATTAACAATTTCTTTAGTACCTTTGTAAGTAATTTTGTTTTTGTAATAGATTAAATCATTAATTCTTTTAATACTTACTGTAGCTCTAAAATATTGTTCACTACCAAACCCAATCATAGCAATTCCTAAAACTAACAAGTTAGTTGATTGCATAATTGATAAAATGTTTGTTGCTTTCATAGAATTAGTACAAATTCCAATAATTAAAACAACAGGGGTAATAATATAAATAATAAAGATAACAATAGCAATACTTACCTTGCTAACTCGATTGGCAATAATTGATTTAGAAACATTATCTTTTCATTTAAAATCTAATTTTGTTAAAAAAAATGCATCTAATAAAAATGAACGAATGACTTTTACACCATTAACATTTTCTAATGATGTTTTTGCTAATTCATCGTTAGCATTACGCATTTTATTTCAGTTTTTAGCATTAAATTTTGAAACAACTATAAAAACAACAATTGTTGATAATGCCATTAGAACAACAGTCAGTGGTACTTGTCATAAATTACCACTAATAACAAATAATAATGCGATCGCACCAATGAAATAAAAAATTCCCATAATCACTGGTCTTGTTAAAAAAATAATTGTTTTTGAAAGTTCTTCAACGTCTTTTACAGAAGTTGTTAATAAAATAGATTGGCTAAATTTTTGTTTGTCAGCATAAGTTAAAAACATTGTTTTTTCAAAAATTTTCATTTGCAAACGACTCTCAACAATTGTTTGAAAAATTGTTGAAACATAGTTTGTAAAAATCGAAAATATCGCTCAACCAATCGCCATAGCAATTAAAATACCACCATAAATGAAAGCGTCAGCAGTTGTTGATGCATAAGTTCCATTATTAAGAATTGATAATAAAAGGGGTGAACCAATTACTAATAAAACTTGGATTAAATTTAATAACAAAATAAAAGAAAACAATAATTTATGTTTTCCAAGTAAAACTTTTCAAGCACTTTTCATTTAAATCCTCCCTTTAATATTAAAATAAGCGCGATTCTCGCGCTAAGTCTCTTTTTTTTAAATCTTCACGTTTATCATGAAGTTGTTTTCCTTTTGCCAAGGCAATTTCAACTTTTAATTTATTATTTTTTCAATAAATTTTAGTTGGTACAATTGTCATTCGTTGTGTTTGTACTAAATGTTGAAGCTTAATAATTTCTTTTTTATGCAATAATAATTTACGATTTCGATAAGGGTCTTGATTAAAGTTATTACCTTCAAAAAAACTAGCAACGTGCATATTTAAAATTAAAGCTTCATTTTTAACTATTTGCACATAGGCTTCATTAATTGAACAATTAGCACGTGAAATTGATTTAACTTCAGTTCCTTTTAAAACAATTCCACACTCAAAAAATTCTAGCAACTCATAATTTCGACGCGCATGTTTATTTGATACTATCATTATTAAAATATTAGTAAAAAGCCTTTCTTCTTTTGATAAATTGTAAAGTTTATTAGTTTAAAAAAATTTAAATCACAAAAAAAGTAATATTTTTTGTAAAAATGTAACATTTTTTACATAAATTAAACTAAAATTCAAAACTATATTTCAATTTAATTTGCTTTCAAAAATCACAAAAAGCATCAAATTTATTTATAAATTCATTATATAAAGATAAGTCAAAATGTTGATTACGAATCCTTTGACGTTGTTTAAAAGCTTGTTTTTGTAATAATCCAAATTTTATAAATTCATGGATATTAAAAACACCATAACCAAAGTCTAATCAACTAGTTTCAAAATGATTTAATACACTAATTCCATCAATTAGTAATTGATTTAAATCAACTTGGTTAGTTTTTTGATACATTTCTTCAAATTTTAAAACTGCATAACTTTGTGAAATAAAAGGTAATTGGTTAAAACCATAAACATAAGCTTTGCTTTGTTCAATAAAATAACGTTCTTTTTCAACTAATAATGCTTGTTCACCATGCCATAAGCAAATAACTTTTAAATCATTAATTGATAATTGGTTTTCTTTTAAGTAATAAAAGAGTTTTGAATACAAGTGTTTACCACTTTGTTTTGCTTGGTGATAATGTAAATAAAAACTACGATGATCATAATCAGCGTTGTACAAATTGATTAATTTATTTAATGCATTCTTATGTTGAATAAAACGTTGATAAATATCATTTGATTTGCCAACATAAAAAGGAATAATACGATTATTTAAATTTTTATGGTTAATATAGAGTAGATAAACACCACTAACTTTTAAATTAGTTTGTGAGTTAGTAGTATTAATGTTTTTAAAAAATCAATCTTTAGTTGAGTTTCAACTCATATTTTTTAATTTTATTGAGCAACTAATTCAAAATCAATTTTTCTTGTTGTTTTATTAGCTTCAATAACACGAACACGCACTTTATTACCAACAGTAATGACTTTATTTCTTTTTTGACCAACTAATGTCATATTTTCAGGAATAAAATCATAAAAATCATCTTTTAAATTTTTAATTCTAATTAAACCTTCAATTGTATTTTCAAGTTCAACAAAAAGCCCAAAACTAGAAACAGTAGTAACTACACCTACAAATTCTTTACCAATATGTAAATTCATGTATTCTGCAAACTTAGCAGCGTTAACATCACGTTCTGTTTTAACAGCAATGACTTCATTTTTATTTGATTCTTCAGTAATTAATTTTAATTTATTAACTAATTCAGTTCGTTGTTTATCTGTATAACTTTGAGGATCAAAAACAAACATTCATAATAAACGATGCACAATTAAATCAGGGTAACGCCGGATTGGTGAAGTAAAGTGTGTGTAATTTTCTGATGCTAAACCAAAGTGACCAGTATTAATAATTTCATATGAAGCTTTAGCCATTGAACGTAATAATAGTTTAC
Organism: Ureaplasma urealyticum serovar 8 str. ATCC 27618; assembly: GCF_000169535.1. NCBI lineage: Bacteria > Bacillati > Mycoplasmatota > Mycoplasmoidales > Mycoplasmoidaceae > Ureaplasma > Ureaplasma urealyticum. Next base: position 77,695 of record NZ_AAYN02000002.1, on the reverse strand, counting down.
TAATTAGTGGTAAATTAGCATGATTATCATTCATTTTTAATCAATTAGAAATAGTGTTAGGTTGAATATTTTCAAAATCATGTGAAATATTAAAACTTAATTTTTTAGCTTCAACTTCAAATTTTTGTAAATTAATAATTGAAGGTTTGTCATGTACACGATAAATAAAAGGCATTTCTAAATTAAATTCTTTTAGTGTTTGACTCATTTGTTGTTCAGCGAACATTGTCACAGCTTCATTAGCAGCAATCATAAAATCTTCAATCATCATCTGAGCAGTTTTACGTTCATAGATTTTAATATCAACTGGAACACCTTGCTCATTTAAGATTATTTTTGGTTCTTTAATATCAAAATCAACATAACCATCTTTAATTTTTTTATTTCTTAAAATATGGTGTAGTTCTTTTGCTTCTAGCAACATTTCTTTCATTGTTAACGTTGCTGATTCAAAACGTGATTTTTCTTCAAAAAAATCATTAACTTCATCATATGACATTTGACGATAGTTTTTCATGATTGCAGGATAAACATCTTGTCAACAAATTTTGCCATTTTTATCAATTATCATATCGCATGTTACACACATTCGAAATTGACCTTCATTTAATGAACAAATATTATTAGATATATTGTGAGGCAACATTGGAATAACACGATCAACTAAATAAGTTGATGTACCTCTTTTAAAAGCGTCTTCATCTAAAATAGTATTTGGCTGAACATAAAAACTAACATCAGCAATTGAAACACCTAAAAAATAACGATTATCATTTAGTTTTTTAACATAAACTGCATCATCAATATCTTTTGAACCAACTGGATCAATTGAAACAATTTCACGATCAATTATAGAACGTCGAATTTTACTTTGATGTTCATCAACATGAAATTCTAATTTAGAAGCTAAATCAACAACATCTGGATTAAAAATAGGATCAATTCCATTATCATAAACGATTGATAAAATATCAGAACCAACGTCGTTTTTATGACCGATTATATGTACTAGTTCAGCAACTGCGTCTTTTGTTGTTTGTGAAATGATTTTAAAAAGAATTTTATGGCCATTAACTAAGCCAGTTGTGTCTTTTAAACTTATATTTAAATAAAATAAAGGATCATCAACGACAATGTAATAACCACCATTTGGTAGAGTAACGAATTGACCAACATAATGATCTTTAGCATGTTCAACAACTTCAATTACAGCAGCATCTTCAAGATTGTTTTTTGGTTCTTTTTTTAGTTTTACAAATTTAACTAAATCTTTTTTTAAAGCACCATTTAAATATTTTTTGTTAACATAATATTCAATTTCAGTGCCATCTTCTTTAATGAAGCCATCACCCTTTGAATTGATTGTAATTGTACCTTGTTTTATTTCATGATCAAATTCATAATCTAAATAACCAAGAACTAAACGGTTATTTTCTAATCTTTTAATAGTGTTTTCTTCAATTAATAAATCAATTAGTTTATAAATATTTGTTTTATTTAATGTTGGTGTTTTTTCTAACACTTTTTTAGCAAGAATCGCAGCTGGAATAGGTCGCTCTTCTTTAGAAATTATTTCGATAATAGTTTGTTTCGTTAAATCACTCATCTAGCTCACTCTATAAAAAATTATTATTAAAATCATGACAATTGTTAATAAGAACATTAAAACTTGTAGCCCTTTAATTCAGCCACGGTCTTTTGTTTTCTTAAAAATTTCTAAATCTTGCCCATTTAAACTTGATAAACCACCAGATGGTGATGTTCTTGATAATAATAATCCTATTACTAAAGCTAAAACGCTAAACAAGATTAAAACAATTGTTAATGCCATATTTTTATTCCTTGATAATCAATACGTATTATTATAACATTTAGTAAAAAAATAACCCCTAGTTTGTTAAACTAGTGGTCATTAATTTTATTTAGAATCGTCTTTATTTAAACCTAAATCAAAATATGTAGGCGCATGATCTGAAATATCGTTTCGAATATAAAATAGTTTATCATGGAATTCATGCGGGTTTAGTGCACGTACTTTTTTTAATCATACTTGATCAACAATTTGATCTTCATATGCATTTCATAAATCATAAATACTTGGATTAGAAATTGTTAATCCATTAACTTGCGAAAAGATTTTATCGTATGAATTAGCAAATTCTCCAGGATTTCCACTCAATGATGATTTAAATAAATCGTTGTCTGCAAAAACACTACTATAACCATTTTGAATGAATGTTCTAAATACTCATTGTTGATTATGTAAACGAATATTAGTATCACCCATGAAGAAATAATCATCATCTTTATTGTTATCGATTTTTTTAATTTCTTCCATAACTTTAACTAATCGTTCAGCATCATCAACTTCACGACTTCCTTGTTCGTATTTATTAATCATTTGGTTTGATGAGATTGCTTTTTCTTTAACTAATTCTGTACGTTTTAGTAAATGTTCCTTCTTTTGATATTTTGTTTCTGATGGATAAGTTCCAGGACTATCAAGGTGTGCAAACACTAGTGTAAAATCATTTTTAATTTCCCCAACTGAAGCAAATTTAATTGCATACGGTGGACGTGAATAATTAGTTTGTTGTTTTTCGTATTTACCATCTTCTAATGGATTTGAGTAAACATGACCAATTTTATTGTCTGCAAACGCTATTGGATTAGCTTTCTTTTTGTTGTAAATAATACCTATTCGTTCAGTACTTGTATGATTATTAGTTGCTAATTTATCGTTTTCATCACCCTTAAGATTATCACTAATTACAAAATCATAATCATTTGATCCACTTAGTTGATTCATATATTTAACAATTGACGCTACTGGTAAATTATTTTGTTCTTGATTATCGCCTTGAGCTGGTCAAATTTCAGTTAAACCAATGATGTCATATTTATTAAATAAAATTGTTTTTGCTAAAGCATAATTTTTAGCATCGTTTAAACCAGTTTGATGTAAAACGTTTCAATGACCAATTCTTAAATGATTTGCTTGTTTATTATTAATACTTTCATTAATGTGATTATAAACTGGTGTACTTGTTGGATTTGCTTGATTTTTATTAATAAAACGTTGATCGTTTTTAAAGAAAGTTTTTTGATTGTATTTTTCATCAATTTGCGTTTCTTTTTGTAAATAAGCTCTTAGTAAATCACGAATATTAGTTTGATCAGCGTATGTTTTATTTAAGATTGCTTCTTTAAATCCTTTGTTATATTTTAGAATTGAATCCATTACTGAAATTGTAATTTTTTGATTATCGTTTAATTCTGTATATGTACCATCAGCATTTTTTAAAGATATTTTAATAATTGTTTTTGGATTACTTAAAACAACATCATCTAATTTTTGATCACTTGTTTGCTTTTGTTTTTTTGTTGTTTTCTTTTTTGGTTTATTAGTTTTTACTTGTTCTTCGTATTCAACTTTTAAAGTATCACTAAATTGATATGGCTCATTATAATGTTGGGTTCTATGACTATTAATTAAGAATTTTTTAAGATCTTTAACACTTATTTCTCCTGATACTAATGTGTCATTAAAAGGTAGAATTTGGTTTAAGTTTTCTAATTTAATAGGTTTTGCAGAGATTAATGAACGAATAGCATTAGGTGCTAAAATAACAGCTTGTGTTTGTTTGAATTCAAAAGCATGTGTTTGCTTGTTATAAAAAGGCGCTTGATAGTATTTTGCTAATATATCACTTATAAATCCACCTAAAGAACTTAATGTATATGTTGATGAATATAATTCCACATTTTTATCATTTTTAATTAATATTTTTTGTGCTAATTGTTCATATTCATGATCTTTATAGTTATTAATAAAATTATTTAATGCAACTAAGTTATCGTTAAAATCAGGATTTTTTTGAGGATCTAATAAATCTTGATGTGTTGTGTAGTTATAACCTTTTTCATCCCCACTCGTTGATAGTTTATCAACTAGTTTAGTTTCAGTTTTTAAAATACGATTATAAGGATTTAAGCTAATCATATAACGTACAAAACCACTAGTTGGTTTTGATTGAACAACAGTTAGAGGTTGATTGTCTTTGTTGTTAGTAATAATATTAAATGATTTATAAGGATTAGATGCTGTCATTAAATTAATATTGCTATCTAATAATTTACTCATACGAGCTGCTTCTTTATAAAATGATTTTTGATCACTGACTAAACTATTATTTTCTTTTGATTTATCAGCTAAAAAACTTGATAATAAAACAATATTTTGTACCCCTTGATTTTTAAGGTTTTTAGCTTCAGCATTAATTAAATTAGCAGTTTGTTCATTGCTAAATCATTTAATGTCTTTTGTTAAATTAATATTAGAGCCAAAGTTAACTAAATTACTCATAGCTCCAACTAAACCTAATTTAAAACCATTAAAATTAATGATTTTTGAATTATTTGCCATTGCAATAGTTTGTTCGCCACTTTTTAAATAAGAGTTAACAGATAAAATTCCATCGTTGTTATATAAAGTTTTAATATATTCTTTAAAGTGTTTAGTTTTTTCATCAACTAAATCATAACCTCAATTTAAATCAGTATTTGCAATACTAGTAGCAATAGGATTTAAGAATTTTAAAGCTGCTGCTGTATATTGTGCTCTCGTTAGTGATGATTTATTATTTTCATAATAGTTATTACCACCCATAACAACAGCAACATTGTTAGCACCACGTTCTTTTTTAATTTTATTAATTTCATTTAATATTCTAATTAAGCCTGGTGCTTTTAAGTATGAAGTTCGTTTGCTATAATCTGGTATAACTTGTTCATCTACAAAACCATTTAATCCATTAATAATGATTAATTCTACTGTTCTTGCAACACTATCATCGATTTTTGTTTCAAAATTAAATGCTAGATCATTTTTTGTATAAATAACTTTATTAAGATCTTTTGGATCATAAAAATCAATTTGTTTTAATTGATATTTAACATTTTCATCTAAGTTATCAAAAACAAATTTTTTACTCACTAAATTAACCTTATTTGATTTAATAGTTTTTAATAATTTATTATTTTTATCAAAAACATCAAATGTGGCTACGACCTGTAAATTACTCTCTTTATTAGTATTAAAATTTAATACAAATTTTGATATATCCTTATCAAAAACATTATTTTTTAAATCAAAATTAACACTTTTAGCTTCAAGATCTGTATTAGTTTTTTGTTTTTGAGAATTAATCTTTGTTTTTTGATCATTTTGTTTTGAACATGTTATTAAAAAAGGAATCAATGCACTAGTTAAAATAACACCAAAAACACTAAAACCTATAATTTTAAATTTACTTTTTTTCATAAACTACCCCACTTTTAAATTCCATAACTTGTATATACAAATATCATGTAAAAATATTAGCAATCTATGATAAAAAAAGAGCAAAAATCTTTATAAATATTTATAATATTTTTAGTTAATTAAAATTAGTTTTGAACAACTTTTTTAACTAAAAGATATTTTAGTTTGTAAACAAATTTAATAAAAAAATACTTAGTTAAGCCCTAGAAGCATTAATTAAGCATTTTTGTTTAAGCTATTAATTATTAAATAATTTTGCAAAATTTACATCTTGTTGTTTTACATGATTAATTAATTTGATTAAGTATTGATTATTTAATAAACTAAAATTTATTGCTAAATTTAAATTATTAATTTGATCGTTTTGATTAGTTGAATTACCTTCTAGTATTCCAATTAAAATTGGGGTTAGTACATAAGTTGGTTGGTTATTAACTAAATTAGTTTCATAAAATAATGCATATAAACCAACACCTTTATTGTTTATAGTATTAACTGAAGAAGGTGTTAAAACAAAATCATTATTTTTAGGTGCATTAGCAAATGAAATTGTTGAATTAGATAATTCATTAACATACATAATAACATCTTGATTTTGCATTGCTTTTAAATCAATTTTAGTATTAACATGATTAATTAATCCTAATTTATTAACATAAGGTAACATACTAGTATTAAATGGATTTGTATTTGCATGTTCATTCATTGGTTTTAAGGTTTTAGTATTAAGACTAAAAGCTAAAATACTAAAACCATTAAGGATTTGCTTTTGTTGTTTTGCTAATTCATAAACCTTAACCTTACCAACACCGCTATATATTTGATCTTGATTCATAAATTTAAATAAGTAATCTTGATTTTCTAAAAAAGGATGATTAACAATATTTTTATTACTTGTTAAAACATAAAATATTGGGTTAGTATCATCATTGTTTACAATACCTAATAATGCTCCACCACCTGTTTGAAAATCAACACTAAAAGGTGTATAGTTTTTATAATTGATCTTATCAGTACTAAAAACAAAATTTGATAGAGCTTCATTTTTAGCAATATTGAAATTGCTTAATGTTTTTGAAGTTGTAGCGTTAAATCAATTTGGATATTGATTTAAATTTTGAATTTCTTGATCAATTTTTTGACGTTGAGAATCATTTTGCTTTGCATAATTAGTTCAATCGTGAATTTGTTTTGTTAGTTGGGGTTTTGATTGTTGATGATTAATTTTTAGATTAGTTCATTTGTATTTATTAAGTAATGAATTATCTAATGTATTCATACCATAAGTATCAATAAAATAAAAATCACTTAAATAATGTTGGTCAATATTACCATTACTTGCTAATAATGGTTTTAATTTTGTATTAGATTCAATATTTGTTTGTCTTGAACAACTAGTGACGATTGGAATAATTACACTAATTGTAGCTAATGCTAAAAACAAAGATTTTAGAATTAATTTTTTATTTTTTCTCATATTTTAAACTTCCTTAATTAAGAATAATAAACGTTTTAAATTGTGTCAAAAATAGTTTGATAACAATTGATATATTTTAATATAAAAAACAAAAGCCCTTAGCTCAATAATTAAAAACTAAGGACTTTTATAATTGTTTAAGTATAAATAATTACATTAATTATCTTGTGGAATGTCTTTATTAGATCCAATGTAAGCAAAGCTTTCTGGATTTTGTTTTAGATATTTACCTTCTAAGATACGAATAACACTTTCAACAGTTTCTTTTAATGGCACAAATTGACCAGGCGCTTTGGTAAAGTGTTCTGTCATAAAGAAGTTTTGCGTAAAGAACATTTCTAATTGTAAAGCTTTTTTAACGATGATTTTGCTTTCAGCATCTAATTCATCAAAACCTAAAATTAAGATTACATCTTCTAAATCTTTATATGCTTTTAAAACTTTTTTTGTTTCAATAATTGCATCATAATGACGTTGACCAATAATTTTAGGATCAATAGCGTTTGTTGAACTAGCAAGTGGATCAAATGCTGGGAAAATGTTTTTAGCAGCTTGAGTACGTGATAGTACTAATTTACCATCTAAGTGATTAAATACAGCAACAGCTGATGGATCACTTAAATCATCCATTGGTAAGAAAATAGTTTGGAATGAAGTGATTGAACCATTTTTATTTTTAAATAAACGATTTTGAACGTGAGTAACATCACTTTCTAATGTTGATTGATAACCCCCAACTGATGGTTTTTTACCTAACGCTGTTGAAACTTCATTTTCAGCTTGAATAAAACGATAAATATTATCAATGAATAATAAAACGTTTTCTTTATTTTGATCACGTAAATATTCAGCAGCTGTAATTCCAATTGGCACAATTGAACTACGTGCTCCAGGAGCTTCGTTCATTTTTGAAATGAACATCACTGAGTTAGGCATTAGATTAGAAGCATTTAATTCATCATATAATTCGATTGCTTCACGTGAACGTTCACCAGAACCAATAAAAATATTTGAATTAGCTTGTTTGTGTCTGTTTAAGTTAAAAATAATTTCTTTCATTAAAACAGTTTTACCAACCCCAGCACCACCAAAGATTCCTAATTTATATCCTTTTAGAATTGGCATAAAGAAATCGATTGCTTTAATTCCTGTTTCAACAATTTCAACACTTTTATCAACATAACGTTCGTTTAAAATTGTTGAATTCATTTCTACATATTGTGGTTTTTTATCAGTTTTTAGTAAAGGATTACCTCAAAAGTTGTAAATGTTATTTTTAGCATCATTTCCAACTGGGACCATAAAACTTTTGTTTGTATTAACAATAACATCATTAATTGCTAATTCTTTTGATGCATAAACAACAATCGCTCTTGCATGTGTTGCATCAACCAATCGTTTTACTAATAAGAAAGTATTGCCATCATGTGTTGTTAATAAATGATTTAAAGCAGGTAATTCATTTTTAAATTCTACTTCAACAATATCTGATCAGATTTTTATAACTCGGCCGTTATTCATTATTTATCTCCTAAAAATTTTGCTACATTCATTAAAAACTCATTTTGTAAAGGAATAAAACTATGTTCTAATTCAACTTCTCAATTTAAATTTAAGTAATCAGAGTATTGTTTTAGGATGAAAGCAAAGTAGTTTTTCATAATTTTATCATCATAATTTTGAGTTGTTGAAATAGTATTGAATGCTTTTTGAGCATCTTCATAATTATTAATCGCATAATCTAACAACATAAATGCTTTTTGTTCATCTTTAACACCTTTTAAAATGCCTCAAGCAATTAGCTTAGTACTTAAAACAATAAAACGGTATGAAAATAAAGAGAAACCTTTTTGTAAAAACATTTTATCTATTAATTTACCTTTATGTAATAAAAGGCTAGTTTCTTTATTAAATTCATAATCTAACATTGCTAATTTTAAATGACGTTTGTATTGTCTAAAAATTTTATTAATTTCACCTGCTACTTTAGTAATCATTCTTGATTGTACACTTGAACCTGTTCTTGAAACAGACAAATCAATATTAATAGCAGGAACTTTACCAGCAGCAAATAAATCAGTTGAAGTCACAATTTGCCCATCAGTAATAGAAATGATATTTGAAGAGATTAATGAAGTAATATCTCCATCAACTGTCTGCAAAATTGGTAAAGCAGTAATTGTTTTACGATTTTTGAATGAACCAGCACGTTCAAGTAATGATGAATGTGAGAAGAATACATCTGAAGGCATTGCTTCTTTACCAACTGGTTTATTTGTTAATAAAGCCATTTCACGAATAATATTAGCGTGTTTTGTTAGATCATCAAATACAATTAACACATCGTGCTGATAAGATAAGTTTTCAGCATGAGCCATTCCAATATATGGCGCTAAATATTGTTCATATGCTGTTAAAGGAGCATCGATAATAATTGTGTTTTTTAATGCGTCATGAGCCTTTAAAGTTTCATAAACGGTAGTCAATGATTCACGTTTTTGACCAATTGCTACATAAATACATTTTGTGCCAGCACGGCTTTGATTAATAATAGTATTTAAAGCAATATGCGTTTTTCCAGTTTGACGATCACCAATAATCAATTCCCTTTGTCCTTTGCCAATCGGAATTAATAAATCAATTGCTACAATTCCAGTATTTAATTGTTCATTTAAAGTTTTCACTGTCATTAAATTATGAGCTAAACCAAATGCAGGATTAGTTTGAGCAATTTTTGCTGATGGAAGATTATTAAGTGGTTTTGGTCAAATAAAATTATTATTAATATCTATAATCTTCCCAAAATAATTTAAATCAGTAACAACATTTTCTTCACGATTTGTTTCAATGATTTCATCGCCGATATTAATATTAGCATGTTCATTACTAATTAATAAATAAGCAACATCTTCTTTTGCTGAAATAACAAATAATTTTACTGTTGGATCATTTTTTAAAACAAATATTTGATGATGTTGATAATCATAGATTCCACTAACAGTTACAATATAGTTAAAAATCGATTTAATACGAGGGTTTGCCTTAGTGTTTTGCATTTTTCTATTTCCTTTCTAAATTATTAGAATAATTCCCATTATTAAAACAATGATTGTCAACACCATTATCACGCTATTAATAATTAGAATAACTTTTTTATTTTTTAGTTTTTTAATCAATCCATAAATAATTAAATTAATTATTAAAACTAGTAAGCTAATTACTATAAACGCAATTCCAATCTTACGACGAATTTGTTTATTTACTTGTTTTTGTCTTTCAAGAGATTTTAAAGCACTATCATATGCATTTTTAAAATCCTTAGCTTTGTCCTTATTTGTTTTAATATCGGTTTGATTTGTTAATATAGACATTAAATCAAAATTTTCTTTAATCGGTTGTAAAACATTTAAATATGACTGATATCATTGTTGAGAATTAAAACTACGTTGTGCAACAATCGCAGATAATTGATAAATTAATTGGTTATTTAATTTATACAAATTTGCAATAGTGTTTTCATCACCTTTAATACTTGCAATATTAGCTTTAATTTTATCTTTATTTAATCGAAGAACTTCACTAAACTGTAAGCTAACTTGTTTATAAGCACCAACTAGTTGATATCAGTAATAATCATTATTAATTAAAGTGTTGTTTAAATAACGAAAGAAATTTTCTTTTGTTAAATTACTAAACTCATTTAATAATCTTTCATTATCAGCATTGTTTACAAATTTTTGTTTATATTTTTCTAAATACTCATTTTGTAATGTTGTAAAAGTTTTTTGTCCAATAACTTTATTATCTTTATCAATTTGATTGAATCGCAAAATAAGTTTTTGAGCAGCCTCAATCATTGTAAATAAAGCATTTCTAATATAAAAGTTACGTAATTTCTTATAATCAATTTTCTCATCTAATCCTAAATGTTTATACAAGTTAACAAAAATTTGTTTAATAGCATTAACTTCATTTAATTTCAGACTATTAAGACTAAGATCTAAAATTGGATCATATTTATTAATAATATATGTACGTTGTAGTTTAGGATTAACTTGATCAATAATTTTAACTTTAATATTAATCATACTACTACCATTAACGCCAAAGTCTAATACACTATAAAGATAACGTGTGTTAATTGGGTTATTAAAGTAAAATAATGTTTGTTTAAGTTCTGGTTTTAAACTATCAAATTTTGATTTTAATTCACTTAATGATTCATTTGAATATATAGGACTAATATAAGGTAATAATAGCGGTAAAGAAGAAACAATAGCGTTGGCTTGTGCTGGGGGAAGATCTATTTCGTTGTGATCACCTTCTACTAATGGTGGTGGTAATGGTGGTGGTGTATCGGGATCTTTTTGCTCATTTGGCTGTTCTTCTTGTTTATCTTCGTTTGTTTGTTGATTTTGTTTTAAATCAAATGCTGTAACACGATCTTTTATTTTAGAAATAAAATAAGCATTTCAATCATTATAACCCTTAGGTAAAGTTGTATTAAATTGTCCTTTTTCATCACGTGTTAACTCAACATCTTTATTAATTTGTGGAACATCATTTTCATCATAAATTAATTTATTAATTTCTTTTAAAAATTCAGATTCATATTTTTTTAAAGTATCTTTGTATTTTGTTTCTTCAACATCATTAATTTGATCACTTTGTACATCACTAATTTTTCCTTTTGGAGCAATGGCTTTTTGATAATTTAAAGGATCAGTTTTACCAACTTTAATTTGTTTATATATTTCTCCATTAAACTCAATATCTTTAATATCATAATTTTTAAGAGTTCCTAAAATTTGAGGAGTATTTAAATAAAAACCATAATCATTAGAATTTTTTAAGATGTTTTCTTTATTTTTCTCAAGATATGACTGCAGATTTTTTAAATAAATTAGTTGTTGAATTTTTTTCTTAAACTCAATTTCTTTATTTTCTAAAATTTCTTCTTGACGTGATTTTACATAAACAATAGCAGCATTAATTCCTTTTTCTAAACTATCTTTAACAGTTTTATCAGCAACAGTTTTAAAAATATTAAAATTAGGATCGTTTTTAGGAATTTTTGGTTTTTTTTGTTGATTAGGATCTTGATTATTACCATTATTGTTTTCTTGTTTACCATCCTCATTAGCTGCAACAGAAAAAATTAATGGTGAAGCTACAATTGGTATTGTTGCTAGTGAAGCTAAAAATTTTAATTTTATTTTCAATTTATTTCTCATCTTTTTTATACTCCACTAAATTTAATCTAATTTGCATATTAGTTATATATTGTTCTTGTTTTAGATTATCAAGATCTAAAAATTCACTTAGAGTTAATCCTAATTGTTGTTTAGCTTCAAGTTCTAAAATATTATTAGTAATATTTTTATATTTATCTACCAACTCTTTTTTATGATTATTTTTTTTGTTTAATCCATCTTTAATAAAAAAATGTAAATCATTTAATGCTTGAATTTTAACGATGTTATTTAAAACAGAAATATGTGTGTTTTTTAAAAATAAATAAAAAGTTTTTTTATAATCATCATCAACTATTTTTAATAAGATTGTTTCATAGGCTAAAACGGTGTTGTTTTCAATTTTTTGTCATGTATTTTCTTCATTAACATTTACATATAATAAACCATTATCAATATTAAACTTTTTGTTTTCAAGTAATGTAATTTGAATATTATAATTATGATTCATAAACACCACCATCGTTATCATTATCATCTTCATTCATATTTTGTCTTGCTAATAAATTTATTTCTTCAATTTGCAACTCTGTCTTTACACGTGTAATTTTACGTTGAATTTTTGAAAGGTTATCATCTAGTTCTTTTAGGATATTATTAGTAGCTACTAGTCCATTTTTTGTTTTATAAAAAGATGATTCAGTAATTAAAGTATTAATAATATTAACTAAGAAAACATTAATTTGGACATTAATAAATTCATTTAAATTTGGATAAATTTTTACTTTTTGAAAATCAATAATATTAGAATCACATTTTTCTAAATTAATAAATTTATCAAAACTAAATTCATTCATTGGCAATATAGTAAAGTGTCCATCATAGTTTTTATTAGAATTAATAACAAAATTAACTTTTTTATAATTATCAAAAGTATATAAAATCATAATCATTTTAGTTAATTGTGTAGTTAAATTTTTAATATTAGAGTCATTAAATGTTTGGAGAATATTTAAATTATGATTCTTACCAAATTCAATTGCTCCTTGACCGATCAAAATAAAATCATCACGATTTGATTTAATCGTTTCTAAGATTTTTTGTTCATAACGCGAATATGAATCAGTGCTATATTTTTGCTCTTCAGTTAAATAAATCCATAAAACACGATCATTAATTTTATTTAAAAACTTAAAAACCTTTCGTTCCTCATGTCTTAACATATCATGTTTAATATTATAAATACGCTTTAAACTTAGAATTGATTCTTTTATTTCAAAAGCATTTTTACTAAAAAAAGTTAATCGCTGATTTAGTTTCATAATATTAATTAAAAAAATATTACGTTCGTTACTCACTTTTAAATTAATATTATTTAAATTCTTTTTTTTATTAATTAAATCTTTTAATTGCATACTTAATTTCCTGATTTTTGTTCAATTGAAGCGATAATTTTTTCACTAAATACGAGCACTAAACTACCATTAAGATTTGATTTAAATAAAATTAAATGAGGGAGAATTTGAACAGGATGATTTTGAAGTAATAATTTTTTAATTTTTTGGTTATATGAAATTAAAAAATTATTATAAACAGGATTTTGATCATTTCTAAAATTAATTGCATCAGTTGTAGAATTAGCTTTAGTTACTAATATTGGAATCATAATAGTTGTTGAAAATTTTAAATTTAAATTGAAATTAATAATAAAATTTTCAAATCAAATATCTAGTTTTTTTTCAAAAGCTAATGTAAATTTTTTAACAAAATCTAAATAAACCTCTGATTCAAAACCTAATTTATTATCAAATAAAACTGATGCCATTAATTCTTCATATGTAATTAAATCAACACTTGCTTTTTTTTCTTTATAAGTATTAAATACATCAAAATAATTTGTTGTAGGTGTCAGATTAGATCTATTTTTTTTCATTGTTTAACTCCTTATTTAGCTTATTGATTTTAAAAATTACCATTGTAAATTTAATTGTTAAATAACTAATTAAAGTAAAACTCAAACTAAAATTTAATAACAACATGATTTGTACTAAATTCATTTTCGGTTGAATGTTTGAGAATAAATAGTTATTATGATGATCAGATGTTAATAAATAATCAAAACCTACAATTGCTGCGGTTAAAATAATTAAAATCATAATAACCTTTAATAGCACCAATAATTTAGTTGAAATGTTTTTATTTTGAAATATGTAGATTCCAAATACACTCATTTGTACAGTAATTGTAATAAAAACATTAATTAAAGAAACCACACTCTTAGAATTAAATAATGTTACTAAAAACAAGCTTAAACTTAGAATTGTTTGAGTGACTACTAAATTTAATAAAGTATTTAAACTACTCTTTGCGCTTAAGCGTTTTTTTAAAGTGAATACCATATATAGTATTAATATGATTATTGCAAAAAAACTTTGTAAAATATAAACTCATAATAAATGGTTGTTACCAATCGGTAGATTTTCATTTTCGTGCTTATATGCAAAAACTCTTAATAATCAAATAAATATAGCACTAAATAAAAGTAAAATAAATCATAAATTATTCTTAACATAATTACGATCGTAACGTTTATTAATTACTAAAGCGAAAAAATTAGTATTTGCTAAAACAATAAATGTAATTAAAAAGAAGAAGAAAGCAATTAAAATAATAAAATTTTTACCTGATTGAACAGTGAAGATATCAACTATGCGTGTGTAGAAACGATTATCAACAAATAAAAAGTTAGGACTTTTACCTGTATTAATTCATACAAAGGGGGTAATTATTACAAATAATAGTAATAACGCTTGAAAAACCATGGTAATAATTAAATTTTTATAATTACCGTATAATAAAGGGTTAGTTTTTTTAGAAATAAAATAATTAAATATTTCATAACTTAAATTTAATAAAAATAACACTAATAGTAAAAATACTAAATTAAAAACTTCTTTTGGTCAAACACTAAAAAAAGTAAAAAATAGTAAGAAACTAATTGTTGCAATTACTAAATATAAAACGAATCATGGTAAGTATTTTTTAATGGTTACTCGATGCCAATAAAGATTTGTGAAATTTTTGATTAAGGCATAAAACAGTGTAAAACTTAAAATAAAAAAGCGAAATACAATTAAAAAGTTAAGTTGTAAATATTTAGGGCTGTGTAAATCAAAAAAAGCATTTAGCGATTTTGAAATCATCATTGATTTATTCTCATCACCAAAACCTAAACCAAACAACGTGTTTTCAGCAAAGATTAAAAGTAAAATAAAGAATAATAAAGTAATAGCAGATAACAATCCTTTTAAAAATTGATTGATAAAGCTACTTTTTTGTTGTTGCTTTAGCGAATAGTTATCATCATAAATTACTCTATTAACGGAAGTAAATGTTTTTGTATTCATCATATAATTTTCTAATTCAATATAAAAGTTAATTAATTTTTAAATTTAAAAGCACTAGGGATTTGATCTTCACCAAAACCATTAGGGAATAAAGCGGTTGCAATATTTTTATTTTTATATAACGCCATCATTGCTTGGCGATAGGAAGTTTTTTGATCTTTTCCACCACCATAAATCAAATCATATTGTGGTAAGTTATAACTACCATATAATCCATGATAATCATAGCCTTCAGATCGAAAAGCAACAGCCAAACCTGTTTGGGCAAAGCCATTACCAACATGCCAAATTCCCACTAATTCATTTTTTTGATTACGTAGACTTGTCCCTGATGAACCCCCAATTGGAGAATAATGCATCGGTAAATAATTTAAACCAAACCCAATATAATTTTGATTATCAGTTGATTTATGTATGGTTTTACCAGTAATAGGACTAGCAATAAAAGCATCAAGCAATCCAGGTTTATTAGTAAAACTACGATAACCAATATTATATGACAAGAAATCACCACGATTTATTTGTGTAAGAGGAAACAAAGGAGGATTATGATTTAATTTATTATAAAATTGATAATTAGAATTAATTCATAAACTATAACTTTCACGTCTTGATTCAAATTGTTTCTGATCTTTAATTGGGTCTAAGAAATAATCAGAAGCAGAGCTTGGCCAACCTACAGCATATAATTCATCATATTTATTTGTGTCAAAAGCCTGATTGTATTTTGAATCCAAAGGTACATTAATACGTGCATAATCATTTAAATAAGATTTTGATAAAAATTTTATTTGTTCATTTGGTTTTTGTGCATAATCGTTTGTGATTAATTTAGCTAATTCACTTGGATCTAAATTATTATATTTATCAACACTTCAATCTGATCCACTATAAAAATTTTTCGTTACAGAGCCGAGTTTTATTTTTTCAAAATCAATTTCAAAAACAGCAAAATCAACAAATTCTTGTAGGTTATGGTATTTATTTTTCAATTTTGATGTTAATAAGTCACTAGGATTTAATTTTAAGAAGTCACGACCATCATAGATTGTTTTAATACCATTACTAATAGGTTTATCCATATTTGGTTGATTATCTTTACTAACTAAACTAAAACGATAAATATTATCATCAGCGTTCGCTAAACCCAAAGTAGTTTTAGTCTTAACTGTTGGCATTATCTTATTAATACCAAAAACTGTTGTTGTTGATTTTAATGCTTCTGCAACATGTAAATTTGTGCCAAAATACCATTTAGTAGGATACTTATTATCATTTCTTTTTTGATAATCCATAATTCACATTGTTCCAGCTACTATATCAGATTCGCGTGGTTTACCATTTGGTGTTTGAATTTGAATGCCAAATGTTTGTAAAGCAATTTGCTTATACATATCATTAGGCAAAGTTCTAGCCAAACCATTTATTTTCCATTGATCTTTTCCAATTGCATCAACTCACGAAACACTTTTTCCAATTTCAGTTTCGTTAAATGATAAACCTTGGTATTTACCATCTTCATCATATACTGGTAAAGTAAAACCTTTACGAGCAGCAGATTCATAACTATCTTGAAAAACTTGTGGTGCTTTTTGATCAAATTCATTAATTTTTTGTTTATTATTAATTAAATCTTGGCGTATTTGGTATCAATTTACATTTCTTTGATATGCTTTTAATGATTTTAAATAATTTTCATTATCATATAAATAACGTGTTTGTTGATCAGCATTATTGTATTGATTAATTTGAGCTAAGCTAGTTGGTGCAAATCCGTTATTAACTTGCGTTGGCAATAAATCATATTCATCAGCACCATAAGGATTAGTTTTAAATTTATCAACAGGAATAAGAATTTGGAAAGTTTTTTTACTTTTAAGATCCAAAACCTCTAATAATAAAGAAAAAGCTCCCAACTTATTAGCGTTAATTTGTCCGCCTTCGTTAATGAACAAAACATCAAGTACACTTAGTTTAATTTTGTCTGTATACTCCTTTTGAATAACTTTTAAACCCATTAATAATTGATTTTTGATTTGTGAAGGTAAAACATTTTCATAATTTAATACTTGTTGATTATTAATTGCGAGATCAAAAGTTTTTTTGAATTGAATAGTATCAATAATTTTTTTTAGCTCAGGCGTTAATTGATTTGAAAAAATGGTGTTATCTGGTTTTTTAAAACCATTTAATTCAAAATAATAACCTTTAATCTCCTTTGTTTTTTGGTTAGTTAACTTATAATAAATAATTAAATCCTGCAAGGAATTTTGTTTAGGATATAAACCTATAATTTCTAGTTTAAAATCCTGATTTTGAATAGGTGAATGTTTTAATTGATTAATAAGTATATTTTTTAAATAAGTATTAGCTTTATTTTCATAAGTAAAATTAATTAATTTGGCTATATTATCTAATTGGGAAGTACTTATTAAATTTGATTTAAATTCGTGGGTTGTTAAATTTTGATTTAAATCATTAGTAAAATTATTTTTTTTATTATTACCATGGTCACTACTATTATGCACAATATTTTTATCTTCATGTTTATTATTAACACAAGACGCTGCTAAAGCTGAAACAAACACAATTGGTGTGATTATACTAACGCTTGCAATAAGTTTTTTAATTTTCATAATAATTCCTTCTATTAAATATCAATATAGTTAGCGTCAGAAGCATCACTTACTTTATATCCTAAACCTTCTAATTGTGACTTTAATTCTGAATTATTAGAATCAACAACAACAGATTTAGAATCTAAACTTTCTGCTAGATTAAATAATGTAGCTAAATTTTGAATACCACTTGCAGTTAGACTACCATTACCTTTAATGTAAATACGTTTTGTAGCATTACCATTACTAAAAGTAATTTTACTTTTAGGAGGCATTGGTTCATTAGTCACAATATGTTCACTAAAACCAGCTTCATTTAAATCATTAATTGACATTTCATAATTTTCTTTATCATTAAAGAAATTAACTCTTCTTAATTTACGTTCACGATTGTTTGAAGCTTTTTGTTCGTCTTTAAATATTAAGCCCCGTAATGAGCGAATTTGAGGGACACGACTAAAATCTAAGCCTTGTGGATAACTATTTCCCACCTCTTTATGATCAGGATCTAATCCTGGACCAAATCCACCTTGAAAGAATGGTTCATTATTTCTTGTTCAATAAACCATTCGTAATCCATCATTAATACGCTTTAATTTTGTTCGAAGATCATTTGCATTATCATTGAAATCATTTTTATCAAAAGAAAGAGTATCAAAAGTAATTCGTGTAGCAATATCTGATCCTTGTTTATATTCTGACGAAACATTATAATCATTAGAATTAATTCATTCTACTTTTCGAAGCGCATTTGGATTAATTGATCATTCATCTAATAATGAATTACCTAATGTATACAACCCAAGTTCTTTAATATGTTTAGTTTCAAGAGCAGAAAGTGCTGACGTATTATGTGAACCAGCAGAAAAGAACAATTCAAGCAATGGCAATTCATTTGGTAAGGCTTTTAGAATATCAGAGAACTTTTGTCCTGAATCTGATTTCCCCATGTTACGAATTCGATATCCTGTAATTTTTTTGTTTTGATTATTTAATTTTTGAATTAATTCTTTTGTTTTTTGGTATCCATCAGGATTATCAGCATCAATATCAACAATATATCCAGTATTTAATTTACCTTCTTGTGGTTTTTGGCGCTCTAGTTTATAAACTTTAATACCATCACCATCTTTAATGCCATACTGTTTGAACTCAGCTGTTGCATCTGATTTATTTCAACCAGGATAATCACCATTAGCTAAACCATTTGGGCTACGATTGTATCATTCGTTATACCCAAATACCCTTCGATTAGCATTATCATTTGCTAAACGGCTTGTTACTGTATTATATTCTTTAGCAGGTGAATAAGCATATGAATCTAATTCGCCGTTTTCATTAACATATGAATTATCTGGATCAGGCGTTAAGCCTTCTTGTAAATACTTTTCAGAATTAGCTGAAAGTTTAGTGAATTTTGAAAAATCTAAATGAGCATATAACCAAGCATACTTATGCGCATTAGAAACAAACTTTGTTTTCATATTAGGATATTCTTTTTTACCTTGTTCATTTAGAAAATTAACAACATTGTCTGTATCAAATAGTTTTTTAAATTTACTTCATAATTTAGCGTGATATCCACTTTTATCAACCATTGCGATATAACTATCAATTTCCTCTGGTTTTATATTTGGATCTAATAAATCTTTAACTAAACTTTGATAATCGCCACGCTTTAAATTCCCGCGCACTAAATCTGCTGATTTGTGCCGCAACTCATCTGTTACAAAAACTTTTTTAATTTTCCCAACACTTATATTTGTATAGGGATTAAGATTTGATAATCCATTATCCTGATCATATTTAAAAGTTTGACGAGGGGGTGGAACTTCAACTTCAGCGTCCACTAAAACACCATTCAATTCAATTTTTCTAACAGTACTTTGGTTAGGAATTTGTTGTGGTTGTGGTTGTGGATCTGGTTCTGGTTTTGGTTCTTCTTTTGGAGGTGGTGGGCTTGGTGGTAATAATTCTTCTTTTGGTTTAGTTTCAACAGGAGGTGTTGGTTGAGGAATAGGCTGAGGTTTTGGTTTAGGAATTGGTTCTGGTTTAATTTCAGGCTTTTTAAGCTCTTCTGGTTTAATCTCTGGTTTTTTTAACTCTTCTTTTTTTGGAGGTGTTGGGATGGGATCTGGAAATGGTGTTGGTTGTGGTTCTGGTTTTGGCTGAGGTTTTGGTTTGGGAATTTCTTTTAAGTTATTATCTTTAATTGATGGTCTTGCTTTTTGGTAATCTAAATTGTCTTTATTAATAAAATTTTCTTTTTGATCAACAGAAGCAATACCAAAACTTGAGGGACTTTTTTGACTTGTACCATAAAAAATTCCTCCTAATAAGATTGAACTAACAGCAACTGCACCAATTGTAATCGTTAATAATTTTGTTTTACGTTTAATAAATTTCATATACCAACAATCCTTTCAATTAAAGATAATTTATTTTTAATTATTATTAAATTTGAATCCATCAGGAATCTTATCGAATCCATCAGGAAATAATGCTGTTTTAATATTGTTATTTTGATATATATCCTTCATCGCTTCTCGGTATGATTTCTTTTCGGTTTGATCTTTTCCACCGCCATAAATTAAATCATATTGTGGTAAATTATAATTTCCATATAATCCTTGATAATCATAACCTTCAGATCGAAAAGCAGCAGCTAGACCTGTTTTTGATGAATCATATTTAGCATGATAGATAGCAACCAATTCATTTTTTTGATTGCGTACACTTGTTCCAGAAGCACCACCTGCTGGTGCAAAATGTTTGGGTAAATACTCTAGTCCCATATTAATATATTTTTTATTATCACTAGATGTGTATAAATTATTCCCAATTTGGGGAACTGCAATAAATGCGTCAACTATTCCAGGTTTTTGAATAAAACTACGAAATCCAATTGCATAAGATAAATAATTACCTCGTTCAGTACGTTCTGGCGGAAAAGCAGGCTGTCCACCTTCTTGTTGAGTTAAATTATTAAAAAATCGGTAATCAGAATTTGTTCATAAACTAAAATTATCGCGAGTACGGTATTTTAATTGGTCATCATCAACATAAGCTTTAAAGAAGAAATCTTCTGTTGAATTAGGTCAACCTAATGCAAATAATTCATCGTATTTTTTAAATCATGTTTTAGCGTCTTCTTGTCTATATTTTAAAGGAACATCAATTTTAGAATAATCACTTAAATATGATTTAGATAAGAATTTAATCTGGTTATTTTCATTATTAGCATAATTACTTGTAATGACTTTAGCCAACTCTTGAGGATTGTAATTATTATATTTTGTTACTAACCCATTATTTTCACCTAAAAAATTTTTTCAAACATTAACTAATTCTAATTTTTCAAAATCTAATTCAAAAACAGCAAAATCTGTAAAATTACCAACATCTTTATATTTTTCTTTTTGTGAATTAATCAAATATTCAGCCGGTTTTGTTTTTAAAAAATCACGTCCATCAAAAATTTTTTTAAGTCCATGGTTTAAAAGATTTTTGCCATGTTCTTTACTTCGAAAACCAAAATTATAAATATTCTCATCTAAATTACTTAATCTAAAAGTAGTTTTAATTTGTGCAGAATCCATTAATCGCATTAAATTAATCGATGAAGTATTTTCATTTATCGCATCTGCAACATGTAAATTTGTAGCAAAATATCATTTTGTAGGATATTTATTA
This sequence comes from Ureaplasma urealyticum serovar 8 str. ATCC 27618, assembly GCF_000169535.1. Classification (NCBI taxonomy): domain Bacteria; kingdom Bacillati; phylum Mycoplasmatota; order Mycoplasmoidales; family Mycoplasmoidaceae; genus Ureaplasma; species Ureaplasma urealyticum. The sequence goes on along the minus strand of NZ_AAYN02000002.1, from coordinate 55,985 downwards.
TCACTTGTTTTTTGATAATCTAAAATTCATGTTGTACCTGCAGTTTTATTATAAGTATTGTTCTTGTGCGGATCGTTATTTAAAATTCCTAAACTAAATGTTTGCATTGCTTCTTGTCGATATTTTTCATTTGGCAATGTTCGTGGTAAACCACCAATTTGTCATTGGTTACGTCCAATTGCGTCAACTCATGACGGCCCTTTTGGTGTATCTTTACCTGCTAATGCTAAACCACTGATTTTGCCATCACTTTCATAAACAGGTAATGTAAAACCTTTATAAGCAGCAGATTCATAAGAATCTTGACCCACGTTTTTTGCTTTTTCATCAAAATGTTTAATATCACTAACAGTTGCATTTAAATCAGGGCGCAACTCTTTTCAATTTTTATCATTATTTTGGCGTTTTAAAATTTGAAGATATCCTTCATTATCAATTTCATAACGTTGCAATTGAGTTTTTGAAAAATAATCGTCTTGATTTTTAGGTTTTAAACGTTCTGTACCAATTCCAGGAATTGTTCCATTTTCATCAACACCATAGGGATTAGATTTAAAGCCAGAAACCTCTAAAAGTTTATAGTAAACTTGATTATTTTTTTTATCAGTTAACATTAATGATAATTTTAAAGTACCATTTTTATTTGCCGAACCAAAATCACCATCAGGATATAAAAAATTAATAATTTTAATATCTAATTCATTTTGATATTTGTGTTGTTGAATTTCAATACCTTGATAATAATTTTTATAAATTTGTGATGGTAATAATTGGTCATAATTTTGATTAGGAAAAGCTACTAGTTTAAAATCAAATGTATCTTTTAACCTAATATTATCAACAATTTTTCTAAAATCTTCATTTGCTTGACTTAAATCATTAACGATTTTATCTTTTTCAAAAATAGATTTAAAACCTTTGATTTTATAAGTATACTCTTGAATTTCATTTCCCCTTTTTAAAGTGTATTTAACAATTAATACACTTTGATCTTTAGGATTAACACAAAGATCTTTAATACTAAAAATGACATCACTTGGTAAATTTAGAGGTTTTTTAATTTCATCTTTTTGTACACTTGATGCTTGAGCATTAGCTTTATTATTAGAATACTCTAATTTTAAATTTGAAGCAATATTATCTAAAGATGATGATTTTTTAACTTTACTTTTATTTGTACATGAAGCAATAATAATAGGAGTTAAGATTGTAATTGGTAATATTAAAGCGAGAGTAATTAACTTATTTTTTTTCATATATTTTTATCCAAAATTTTTAAATAAAGATTAAATATCTATTAGTCCGGCATCAGTTGTTGATTCAATACTATATCCCGCATTTCTTAATTGATTTGCAAGTGCTGAGTTGGTATTATTTACAACAATTGTCCGTTGTAAACTTTCAGCAAAATTAAACATTGCTGATAAGTTACTAATTCCATTTGCTGACAATTCTTGATCACCATCAATTTGGATTTTAGTTGTACCAGAACCATTGCTAAAAGTAATTTTACTTTTTTCACCAGGTTCACCACTTACAATATGTTCGTTAAATCCGGCTTCATTTAAGTCTTCGATAGACATTTTATAAGTTGTGCTGTTATTGTAAAAATTAATTCTTCGTAATTTACGATCTTTATTATTTGATGTTTTTTGTTCATCTTTAAATATTAAACCTCGTAATGAGCGAATTTGAGGGACACGACTAAAATCTAAGCCTTGTGGATAACTGTTACCTGATTCTTTGTGATCAGGATCTAAACCAGGCCCAAAACTACCTTGAAAAATCGGTTCATTATTTCTCGTTCAATAAACCATTCGTAAACCGTCATTAATTTGTTTTAATTTTGATTTAATGTCAGATGCATTGTCATTATAATCACTTTCATCAAAAGCTAAAGTATCAAAAGTAATACGAGTAGCGATATCTGCACCTTGTTTATAATTAAATGAAACATTATAATCGTTTGAATTAATTCATTCAACATTTCGTAAGGCATTAGGATTAATTGATCAATCATCTAACAATGAATTTCCTAGTGTGAATAAACCTAATTCTTTAATTTTTTTATCCTTCAGTGCGATTAATGAAGAGGTATTATGCGAACCAGCGGAGAAAAATAATTCTAATAAAGGCAATTGATTTGGTAATGTTTTTAGAATATCAACAAATTTTTGACTTGAATCTGATTTCCCCATATTATGAATTCTATACCCTGTGATATTGATATTTTTTTCTTTTAAAGTTTGAATTAATTTTTTTGTTTTTTCATAACCTTGTGGATTATCAGCATCAATATCAACAACATATCCTTCATTTAAACGACCATCTTCAGTTTTTTCACGAGTTAATTTATTAACTGTAATTCCATCACCATCGCTAACGCCATATTGATGGAATTCTTGGGTTACATTTGTTTTCTTTCAACCAGGATAATTACCTTCAACTAAATTCCCAGGAGTACGTCCATATCAACTTTTATAACCAAAAACACGCCGATTTCAATTATCATTTTCCATTCGACTTGTTACCGAATTATAACCTTTGGCAGGTGAATATGCGTGAGAACTAATTTTTCCATCTTTATCAACATATGCATTATCAGGATCAGGAGTATAACCCTCTTTTAAATAAGCTTCTGATTCATTTGATAATTGTGTAAATTTTGTTAAATCTAGATGTTGATAAAGTCATGCATATTTATGGTCTTTTGAAACAAATTTAGACTTCATTTCAGGATATTCTTTTTTACCTTGTTCAGTTAAAAAATTAACAACATTTTCAGATTCAAATAATCTTGAAAAACGATATCAAACTTTTGCATAATAACCGCTTTTATCGTTTTTTACATATTTTTCTATTTCCTCTGGTTTAAGAGTTAATAAATCATTAATTAAATGTTTGTAATCTCAACGTCCTAAATTTCCTTGGACCAATTTACCTGTTGCTTTTCGCAATTCATCGGTAACCTTTACGTTTTTAATTTTACCAACACTATCATTAATGTATGGATTAGGGTTAACCAGATTATTTTGTTTATCATATTCAGCAATATCACGAGGGGGAGGGACTTCAACTTCAGCTTCCACTCTTACACCATTAATTTCTATAATTCGTGAATTACTATTGTTTGGAACTTGTTGTGGCTGTGGTTGCGGATCTGGTTCTGGTTTTGGTTCTTCTTTTGGAGGTGGTGGGCTGGGTGGTAATAATTCTTCTTTTGGTTTAGTTTCAACAGGAGGTGTTGGTTGAGGAATAGGCTGAGGTTTTGGTTCAGGTTTAATTTCAGGCTTTTTAGGTTCTTCTGGTTTAATCTCTGGTTTTTTTAGTTCTTCTTTTTTTGGAGGTGTTGGGATGGGATCTGGAAATGGCGTTGGTTGTGGTTTAGGTTTTGGCTGAGGTTTTGGTTTGGGAATTTCTTTTAAGTTATTATCTTTAATTGATGGTCTTGCTTTTTGGTAATCTAAATTGTCTTTATTAATAAAATTTTCTTTTTGATCAATAGAAGCAATACCAAAACTTGAGGGACTTTTTTGACTTGTACCATAAAAAATTCCTCCTAATAAGATTGAACTAACAGCAACTGCACCAATTGTAATCGTTAATAATTTTGTTTTACGTTTAATAAATTTCATTTTATTATTTAAAACCTAACCTTTATTTACTTTGATTGTTATTAAATTTAAACTTTTCATCATATTGGTCAAAGCCATTTGGAAACAATGCTGTTTTAATATTGTTATTTTGATATATATCCTTCATCGCTTCTCGGTATGATTTCTTTTCGGTTTGATCTTTTCCACCGCCATAAATTAAATCATATTGTGGTAAATTATAATTTCCATATAATCCTTGATAATCATAACCTTCAGATCGAAAAGCAGTTGCTAACCCGGTGCTAGCAAATTCATTACTTACATGATAAATTCCTACAATTTCATTGTTTTGGTTTCGCACACTTGAACCAGAAGCGCCTCCTGCTGGCGCATAATGTCTAGGCATATATTCCAAACCCATATTAATATATTTTTTGCCATCAAGAGATTTATATAAATCATTACCAGTATGAGGAGCAGAAATAAAAGCATCTAAAACACCAGGTTTATCGATAAAACTACGGTAACCAATCGCATAAGATAAGTAATTACCACGTTCAGTTCGTTCTGTTGGGAAAGCAGGTTGACCACCTTCTTGCTCTGTTAGTTTACCAAAAAAACGATAATCAGAATTTGTTCATAAACTGAAATTATCTGTTGTACGATATTTAGTTTGATCATCATCCACATAACGTTCAAAAAAACCATCTCTAGTTGAATTAGGTCATCCAAGAGCAAATAATTCATCGTATTTTTTAAATCATGTTTTAGCGTCTTCTTGTTTATATTTTAAAGGAACATCAATTTTAGAATAATCATTTAAATATGATTTAGGTAAGAATTTAATTTGTTTATCACTATGATTTGCATAATCACTTGTAATAATTTTTGCAAGATCTTGTGCAGAAGAATGATCATATTTAGTAATTACACCACCATTTGAGTTAAGTTGATTGTTTCAAACACTAAGTAATTTTAATTGTTCAAAATCTAATTCAAAAACTGCAAAATCAACAAAACTGCCTGCATCTTTGTATTTTTCTTTTTGTTGTTCTGTTAAGTACTCTGTAGGTTTAGTTTTTAAGAAATCTCGACCATCATATATTTTTTTAAGACCATGATTTAATAAAAATTCATTATTTTTACTTGCAAGGCCAAAACGATAAATATTTTCATCTAAATTACTTAAACGTAAAGTTGTTTTAGTTTTAACGCTATCCATTAATTTCATTAAATCAATAGAAGTTGTTTTGTCTGTAATAGTATCTGCAACATGTAAATTAGTTGCAAAATATCATTTTGTAGGATATTTATCATCATTTGTTTTTTGATAATCTAAGATTCATGTTGTTCCTGAAGACTTATCTCAAGTATCTTTTTTTCCATCTTTTAAAGTTAAAGAACTAATCCCTAATGTTTGTAAAGCTTCATCACGATATTTTTCGTTTGGTAAAGTTCGTGGTAAACCAGTGGTTTTTCATTCATCACGACCTCTTGTATCAACTCATGAACGAGCTTGGCCATAACTACTTTCATTAATTGATAAACCTTTAAAATCACCATTTTTATCATACACTGGGAGTGTAAAACCTTTATAAGCAGCAGACGCATAAGCATCTTGACTTACACCTTTAGCTTTTTCATCAAATTCTTTAATTTTTTGTTCATTATCACCAAGTTCAGGACGCACTTGTTGTCAAGTTTTACCCATATGTTGGCCTTTTAAACCATTTAAATAAGCTTGATTATCAATTTCATATCTTTCTAATTGAGTTTTATTAAAATAATTATTTTCATCAACTTTAGGTTTAACAAGATCAGCACCACCACCTGGAATTGAACCATTCTCATCTAAACCCATTGCATTAGTTTTAAAACCATACGCAATTATTGATTTAATGAAAACTTGTTTTGTTTTTTTATCAGTTACTAATAGTGACATTTTTAAATTACCTTCACGATTAGCAGAACCAAAATTTCTGTTTGGATAACTAACATCTATAACTTCAATACCTAAACGATCTTGGTTAGTATTAATTCTAGTTTCTACACCTTGTGCAAAATTGTTAATAATTTGTGAGGGTAATAATTTATCGTATTCACCAAAATTTGAGTTAAAAAGGCCTTTTAGTTTAAAATCGAACGTATCTTTTAATTTAATGTTATTAAAAATTGTTTTAAAATCATCATGCATGTCTTTTAGATTAGAGATATTTTGATCTTTACGAATTTTTTTAAATCCATTAATTTCTTTTTTAAATTCTTTAGTTATGTTTCCCTTTTTAAGGGTGTATTTAACTATTAATGTACTTTCATCATCTGCTTTAGGACTAATTTCTTTAATGCTAAAAACAACACCAGACGGCAAATTTAAAGGCTTTATTTCTTCCTTTATTGCTGCTGATGTTTCTATATCTTTGTTTTGTGGATATTCTAATTGTAAATTACTATTTATAGTAGTTAATTCATCTTGTTTATGATCTACTTCTTTTTCTTTTTTTGTTGTACTACATGCTGTAGCCATGATCGCGACAATAGGAATAGGCGATAAACTTAAAGTGATTAATTTTAACTTTTTCATAAATTTTTCCTAACTAATAATGCTTTTTGCATCATTGAATATGAAGTGTAAATACTCAAATTTATAGTCAACTTGAATGTTTTTTAATTATAAAGCAAAAAAAAAAAAAGAACAATTTTTCAAAAAATAAAATAAATATTTATGTAAATTTATTGTGTAAATTATTTATTTTTTTATCGATACTTTTTCCTTTAATTTTTGAGCATAAGCAAAAATAATATATTCACTCTCATTCATTTTATGGATTTTGGCTTTATAAACATTATTGATTTTTATAAAAGCAATAATTAAATTTAATAACATATTAATACCATGACATATTAAAACAGGAAGTGTAAGCGCGTATAAAGATAAACCATAATCCTGATTATGAATATAAACGATAATTGTTAGAATAGCACTTAAACTAAAACATAAACGTGCAATAAAACAAATAATAAACATACTAATTGTTAATGCAGCAGTATTTTTAGTTTTAATGGTTAAAAGTGTTTGTGGTAAGAAAGCAAACAATAAAATTAGGCTAGCACTTAATCCAATACTTATTTGAATTATTAATTCAATACTAATTGGAGACACTATAAATTATTTAAGACATATTTTTCATAATATGTCTTTTCATCCATTAAATATAATTTAGCTTTTTTAATGTTTTTAACTTTATAAATTAAAATAACTAGACCTAAAATTCCTACTATGGTGTTTGCAAGACATAATGGTAAAGCAGTAGGAATGCCATTATGTTTGTTAAAAATCATTACTAATATACTATATATTACAAATAGAAAACAAGCGATGTTTAAAGAAATTAAAAATGTTAATGAAATTCCATCTGTTCGTTTTGTTTTGATAACTTTAATTACTTGGGGAATATATCCTATTACTAGAAAAATAGACCCAAAAATGCCAATTACTAAAATAATAACTGGTAATGAACTCATAATATAACTCCTTTATAAATAATTAGAGTGGTTTTTTAAGAATTAGATTTCAAGGACGAGGGAATTGTAGTGGAGTGATTTGTTTTTTTAAATAAACACCAACTAAATGATGATAATCATTTTCTCAAAAATCTTTTAAAGCGATTCTTTCTAAATACAAAGTTTTTATAATATTTTTTGCTTTTAGTTCTTCTTCATAAAATTTTATTGATTTTGGTTGAATTAAATAACCATTAACTTTAACAAATGCGGCTGAAATTTCTAAAATTTTATCTAATGATGCAACAGCTCTTGAAGTTGCAACATCAAAAGATTCACGCATCGATTGTGTTAAATCTTCAGCACGCATATTTCAAATTAAGACATCATTTAAACCTAATTCTTGAGTTAATATTTTAAGAAATTCACATCGTTTTTGATTAGCTTCTAATAATGTTAGATTTAAATTTTTAAAAATAATCTTTAAAACAACCCCTGGAATTCCAGAACCAGAACCAATATCAATTAATTTAAGATTAGTATTTTGTGTAAAAAAATCTAGTTCTTTATAAGGTGCAAGCGAATCTAAAAAGAAATTTTGGTAAATCTTATCATCACTATCAAGTCTTGTCAAATTAAAAATTTGATTATATTTTTGAATGATTGTTTTATATTTTTCAAAACTTATAAAAGTTTGTTCATCAACTCAAGGAAAATATCTAGTTAAAACATTAAAAAAATCTTTTCTAGTCATTTTTAATTCTTTCTAAATAATATTTAATCATTGCAATGTCTGTTAAATTAACCCCGCTAATCCGACTTGCCTGTTCAAGATCAAGAGGTTTAATCTTATTTAATTTATCAATTGTTTCTAAAGAAATATTTGGCACTTCTTTATAATCAACAATTCCATGAAGTTTAATATTATTTAACCGTTTTAATTGTTTTAAGTTTTCTTCTTGGTTTTTGATATAACCTTCAAATTTAACTTGAATTTGTACCTTATTGATAATTTGTTCATCTTCAATTTTTATTGGGCAATAAATTAATAAATCATTTAATTTAACTTCAGGACGCTTTAAATAATCAATTAAGTAACTATTTGTCTTTAAAGTCGTAAACTTTAAATCATCAATTTGTCCTACAGTTGTTGTTTTTAATCAATTTAAAACTTCATTAATTTGTTTTAAATTATTTAAGTATTGATCATATACTTCTGGTTTTAATAAACCAATTTCAAAACCAATTTTCATTAATCGATCATCAGCATTATCATTTCTTAAAGCTAAACGATGTTCAGCACGGCTTGTTAGTAAACGATATGGTTCAACAACACCTTTAGTAACAATATCATCGATCATCACACCAATATAAGCTTGGTCACGACCTAAAACAATTGGTTCTTTATTTTTATGTTTTTGACTAACATTAATTGCAGCCATTAATCCTTGGGCCGCTGCTTCTTCATAGCCACTAGTTCCATTAATTTGTCCAGCAAAAAATAAATTATTAACTAATTTTGATTCTAAACTAGGATATAGTTGGGTTGGATCAATAGCATCATATTCAATAGCATAAGCATATTTTAAGATTTCACAATCTTCTAATCCAGGTAAACTACGAATCATTTTTTCTTGAACATCAATTGGCATTGAAGTTGAAAAACCACCCAAGTACATTGAATCTAATTCATATGATTCTGGTTCAACAAAAATTTGGTGGCGCGGTTTTTCACTAAATTTAACAATTTTATCTTCAATTGAAGGGCAATAACGTGGCCCAATTCCAGAAATCATACCCCCATACATTGCTGATTTATTTAAATTTTCTCGAATAATTTGGTGAGTTTGTTCGTTTGTATAAATAATATGACAAGGAAGTTGTTTGTCATAAGGTTTATAAACAGGGTGATAGTGACTAAAAGCAATTTTTTGATTTGTACCAGGTTCAAGAACCATATTTGTAAAATCAATCGAATCTTTTTTAATTCTTGCAGGGGTCCCTGTTTTTAAACGAATTAACTCAAATCCTAATTTCACTAATACATCACTTAAAAATTTAGCATTTTTTGTACCATCTGCTCCTTCATCAACACAAACCGAACCACGATGAGTAATTGATTTTAAATAAGTTCCTGTTGTAATAATTACATAATCAGCTTGGATGATTTTTTGATCACTTAAAATAACACCTTTAACAATGTTATTTTCTACTAATAGATCACTAACCTCAGCAATGATTAAATCTAAATTTTTTTGTTGTTTAATTTGCTGCTTAAATCATCGTTGGTAAGCAATTTTATCAATTTGTGCACGAATCGCTCAAACACCAGGTCCTTTTGATGAATTTAAGATTTTCATTTGCATTGTTGTAGCATCAGCTGCTTTACCTTGAATACCACCAAGGGCATCAATTTCACGCGTAACAATTCCTTTAGCCGGCCCTCCTATTGAAGGATTGCATGGCATCATCCCAATCCCTTTTTCATCTAATGTAATTAATGCTGTTTGTAAATTAAGATTAGAAGTTGCAAAAGCTGCTTCTAATCCTGCGTGTCCAGCACCAATGACAATTACATCATATTTTTTCACGTTTAACCACCTAAACTATTACTAACTAAGAATTATAACAAGATTAAAGAAGAGAAATTTTTTTAACAACGTGATTTATTGATTAGTTTTAATTTTTCATTCACCATTTTTTGATGATCCCACAAATTCAACATATCCATCATGTACTAATTTAGCTAGATCACGTTCAATAGTATTAATTGAAACAAAAAATACTTTCGTTAATTCATAAGCTGTTGTTTTTGGATTTTGTTGGATAAATTCTATGATTTTTTGACGTCTTTGGCTAGGGGATATTTTTTGATTTTCATTTTTTGATATATTTTGCTCTTGATAATTTAAATTTTTTAAAACAACAAAGAAAGCAGATTCAGTTGAACGAAACTCCGGTTTTAAATCTTCTCGATAATTTTCTTTAGATGCATAAATTTCTAAAATATTTTTTAAACCAGAACCTCTTCTTTCCATTAAATTCATTCGTGCAAATAAATCAGCTAAAATAGGATTACGGCGAATTGATCATACATTATAAGGGTCGATATTTTGGACAAAATTCCCATCAAACATACCACCAGGAGAATATACTTCTAATCTATCATCATACATGTCAATATGTACTTCACTACCAATAATTGAATAATTTCGATGAATTAAAGCATTAACTATTACTTCTTGCACTGCTTTTATAGGATATTCAGGATATTGAATACGATATAAAACTCCTTTTCTTCACATGTTTTTACTATTTCTTTTAATAAAATTTATACTTGAATTTAAAAGAAATAGTAAATTCCCTTCAAATTCTGCATCATCTAATGCTTCAATTAAACCGTTTGTTTTAGTCTTTCCATTTCAACGAGTACAAAAAAACTCGTGATTGATAAACTTGATATCCATCAGCAAATAAAGCTCCAGCATTTGTTAAGTAATTATTGTTATCAATCAATTCAAAGGATTTTAAAAATTTATCTTCTCATAAATTTTCTGTATGTTTTTGATATTCGTTTTTTAACATTAAAAAACTAACATCTTTTAGTAATTTATTCGAAACTAATGAATCATAGGTGCGATTTTGACTTCTTAAACATCAATTTAATAAATCATTGCGTGAAGCAATTACACTTTGATTACCAACTCTTTTATATGGAGTTTTTGAACCATTATCAACTAGAAAATATGGTGGATTTCTTCCTGGAAAGATTGTTAGTATTAGAATAATTTTGTTTTCGTATTCATTAATTTCAATATCAAATTCTGGAATATTATCAATTTTTGTTTTAATAGTTTCACTAATAAATTCAGAATCATTTAAATAATTTTCTAATCCTAAAATATCATTGTTTTCATTTACACCAAATATTAATTTGCCACCTTGACCATTAGCAAACGCACAAACGCTTTTTAGTCATGATTTTATTTTCTTCTTTTCTAATTTTTCTTTCTTATCATAAAAATTAGTTTCGCCTAAATATTGTTTTAAATTCAACACCAAAATCTCCTTGTATTATTTACAAGTCATTATACTACTAATATTGTTATTAAAATTTTGGATTAAGTACTAAATTATTGTGACTAATAAAATTTAAACTATTAGTTTTTTAGTAATTTTTAATAAAGAATCATTTAAAATTTTTTCAATTTTATTAGCTTTTGTAGACAAATTTAATAATGGTTCAACAATTTTAGAAAATTTTTCTTGAATTTCTATATTTGGTAGATTAATTTTAATTTCTTTTAGCGAATATTCTCGTACAGCAGGTCTAGAAGAACCAACTTGCGACTTAAGTTTATTTACTTCTTGTTCTTTTTTAAGAATGTAATAAACAAATTTATTGCTAAATTTAAAATCAATATCATTGTTTTTTATTAATATAAAGCAAACGTTTGTTATAGAAAACCTTCCATTTTGTAAAAATACAGTTCCAGCATAAGCCCCATCAGCACTTATTGTAATAAATTCACCATCATACATGTAGGAATTAATGTAACCAAACACTCCATTATTTTTTGTGTTTGATGAAATGACAGGATATGATCCTATATTGCTTTCTATATATTTAGAATTAATTATTTGCCCTCTATTTATTGTGAATAGATCTCCTAAAATATATTTTTTAAAATTTGAATCTTCTAAATTAGAATATAAGAAATCAAAATATTTATTAACTAATGATTCTATTTTAAATTTTATATTTTTAATATTGTTTATAACTTTTTCTATTGGTTCAATAATCGAAATTATTGCATTTTGCTCTTCTATTGGTGGTAAGTTAATTTCTAAATTCAAAACATCATCATTACTTAGTCTTAATCTAGTAGTTCCTTTACATAAAGATTTTATCTTAGTGTTTTCGTGTTTTTTTAGTCAATAAAAAATAAACTTATTATTTGATATTTTATTATCAATATTACTCAATACTAGTACATCAGAATTAGCAGAAAATTTGTCTTTTTGATAAAAAACACAACCTGCGTTACCATTCATAGAAATGGTTATGTGTCCACCCTCATACATATAAGAATTAATATAACCAAACACTCCATTATTTTGAGCGCTTGCAGATATTAATGGATATGAACCAGGATTTATTTTAAATTCATTAGACGTAATAGTGCTTCCTCTTTTAGCATAAATTATGTCTTTCAATTTAATTGACATTATTGAACCTCTATATTTAGTTAACTAAATAAATTCTAACAAATTAAAACCACAATATATTTGAACTTATATTATTTAACATTTTGTTCAATAATGTCAATTAATGCTAAGTTGTCTTCAGTATTTGAAATAATAACAACAGGAAAGCAAAAGAATACATTTAATATAAATTTAGAAGGTTTATATCCATTAATTTCAGCTAGTACGGCAAACAATGGTATTATGGGATATGTTGATAATTATTTATATGATGGACAAAATATAACTATTTCTAGAGTAGGTAATGCGGGCACAACTTTTTATCATGAAGGTAAAATTTCATTGACTGATAATTGTTTTATATTATCTAAAATTAACAAAAAAATTGCTAAAGTTAAATATGTTTTCTATTTATTAAAATTAAATGAAGACAAAAAAATTAGAAGTATTTCGCATGGAACAACTAGAAAAATAATAAATAAAACTGATTTAGATAATTTAATTATTTATCTACCCTCAATAGAAATTCAAAATGCAATAATTTCGATTATTGAACCACATGAAAAGTTGTTTGTAAAATACTCTAATTTAGTTGATATATCAAGTGTAGAAAATGCTAAAAAAGATGTCGATAACTTAATTTCGATTATTGAACCATTAGATATTTTAGAAAATAAAATTAACAAATTAAAAACTGTGCTTAAAAAATTGTTAATAAATATTTATGACAAAAATTGCAATTCACATGTAAATTTGTTTGAAAACAATAAGATTTACACTAATAAATATTTAAATCAAAACTTGTATTGTGACACATCATGCATAGGCGAGCTAGAAATTAACTTTTCAAAAATGATTAATATAAGTTTAGAAGACAAACCTAGTCGTGCTGATCTATCTATTAAAAACAATTCAATTATTTTTTCTAAATTATTAGGTGAAAACAAAGTGTATTGCTTTTTAAATAATGAAAATATTGTTTTTTCAACAGGTTTTTTTAATATTAAAAGTAATGATGAAAACAATGATGATCTTTTAAGTTTTTTATTATCAAGTGATTTTAAAAATCAAAAATCAATGTTAGCCAATGGAACAACTATGATTGGCATTAATAATAGCGATCTAACAAAAGTACGTTGTAAAGCACCTTTTTTAAATTCTAATATTTATTTCACTTTTTTTAACAAACTTAATGAAATTGAAAATAAAATAACCTTAGCAAGAAATAAAATCGTTAATTTATTAATAAAGTAAATTAATATTTAATAGTTGAAATAAGTATTTATGACGCTTATTTTTTAAAGTTGTTATAATAAAACTAATTATCTAGATAACATAAATTAAAGAAAGATTATAAACAATGTCTGATTCAAATATTTCTTATGATGAAAAATATTTAGAAGAACAAGTTATTGAAAAAATTAAAGCATTAGATTATGAATATATTGATCCAAGAAGTTTCTTAGAACAACGTGATTCAAAACAAGAAATTATTGATTGAAAAAAATTAGATGAAGCAATTAGACGAATTAATAAAAAAATCGAAGATTATGAAGTCAACGATATCATTAATAAAATTCAAAACGAATTAAATAATGCTAACTTATTAGATCGTAACAAAAAATTACTTAGTTTTATGGTTCATGGTATTTCAATTTGAAATCAAAAAGAAGAAATTAATAAAACAAGAAAAATTATTGATTTAGATAGAATCAATAATAATGATTTTGTTGTTACCAATCAATTAATTGTGCGTTCAACCCATCCTGAATGAGAAAATCAAATTCCTGATATTGTTATTTATATTAATGGACTACCAGTTGTTATTATTGAACTAAAAACAATGAAATCATCAAATGATATCTTATTAGAAGCTGGCGCTCAAATCCAACGTTATGTTGATTTTATTCAAGATATTTTTTCTTTTAATTTATTTTCAATTATTTCTAACGGGGCAATTTCAAAAATTGGTACTTTTCCTAAAAAAGATGATGATTTTGAAATTTGAAGAAATGAACAGTTTTCTTCAGATATTTTTGATACGATTAAATTTTTATTAGCACCAAAAAACTTATTTGATCTATTGCGTAATTTTATCTTTTTTACTAACAAAGGTAATAAAATATTTCCTAAATATTACCAATATTTTGGCATTAGAAAAGGGATTAGTAGTATTCAAAAAGCATGAGATGAAAACCAACAAAAAGCAGGAATTATTTGACATACTCAAGGTTCTGGTAAATCATTATCAATGGTGATGTTGGTTAGTAATTTAAAAAAATGTTTAGATTTAAAACGTTTAACAGCTTTAGTTATTACTGATCGTAAAGATTTAGATGGTCAACTTTTTAATACATTTAGTATTTGTGAAGATTATTTACACCAAACTCCTTATCAAATATCAAGTTGTGAGGATTTAAAAAAATCATTGCAAGATGTTAAACAAGATGGTGTTTATTTTTCAACAATTCAAAAATTTAATGATGAAATTGAATTAAGCGATCGTAAAGATATTTTAATCATTAGCGATGAAGCTCATCGTTCACATAATAATTACTTAGCAATTGATGAAAACAATGAAGAAAATAATAGTAATAAACCATATTCTTACTTATTAAGAAAAGCCTTTCCTAATGCAATATTTATTGGATTTACTGGAACGCCAATTGAGAATAAAGATGTTAGTACATCAGAAATTTTTGGTGATGTAATTCATAAATATACACTATCTCAAGCTACAGAGGATAAATCAATTGTTCCTATCAATTATGAAAATGCTCAAGTTGAATTTAAATTAGATGAAGAAAAACTAAAATTAATTGATGAGCAAAACGAAAAAGAAAATCAAGAAATTAAAAATAATCATAAAAAAGATGCTAATGATATTATTGTCAAAAAAGATATTAAAAAAATTGAAGAAATCTTACAAATTCTTCAATCTGATGAACGAATTAAAATCATTGTTAAACATTTTATTAAACACTATGAAGCACGAAGAGGCGTTTTAAAAGATAAAGCAATGTTTGTAGCCATGAATCGATTATGTGCTGAAAAGTATTATCATGAAATATTAAGAAATAGACCTGATTGAGTTAATAAAATCAAGTTAGTTATTACACCTAATAAAAAAGACTCACCAGAATTAACAAAAATTATTGGATCAGAACAAGATCGTAAGAATGTGATTAATCAATTTAAAGATCCAAATTCTGAAATTAAAATTCTAATTGTTGTTGATATGTTATTAACAGGTTATGATGTACCATCGCTTGATGTAATTTATTTTGATCGTGTTTTAAAGATGCATAATTTAATGCAAGCTATGGCACGTGTTAATCGAAAATATATTGATAAAGATAATCCTAACATTAAAAAAGAAGCGGGACTTGTAGTTGACTATATTGGAATTTTTAAAAGAATTCAAGAAGCATTAAAATTTTATTGAGATGGCAATCAAACAAAAAATAAATTTAAATTTGAAGAAAAATATCAAAATGTTGATGATATCTTAGCAAATTATAATGATGCTTTAAAAAATGTTTATGATAAATATTTTAGTGATTTAAATGTGGCAAAATTAATCGATGAAAAAAATTATTTAGCTTTAGTAGACGAAGTTTTCAACAAGTCATTAACTGCCGAATTTATTCATGATGTTAAAAACATTAGAGTTGCTTATAAAATGGTTATTTCAACACTTAGTGAAGAAATTATTGAACGTTCAAATTTATTATTTGCAACGGCTGCATATATTAAAAACACGAATGATGGTAATGTTGATTATGATGAATACAACAAGGCTTTACGTGAATCACTAAAAGATTCAGTTGCTTTTTTTGATATTAAAGAACCCGAACACAAACAAATTCATAAACTAGTTGATATTGAAAGCTTTGTTTCAAATATCAAAAAGAATGAAGATATGGGAAATCAACAAAAGAAACAAATGTTATTTAATCGTTTTTTAAATAAAATTAAAAATAGTGTAAATATTTCAATTATTGCTAAAACAAAACTATCACAAAAACTTGAAATGGTTTTCGAACGCTTTAAAATGGATAGTTTATCATATGAAGAATTTATTCAATATATTTTTAACGAATTTGGTGATGATTTAATCAATGATGAGATTGAAAATAATGAAGAAAAATTCTATGTAAAAATGTTTGTTGATGCAGTTCGTTTAAACGAGGATCAATCGGATGAAGAAATTGAATCTATTGCTTATGAGATTTATGATGCAATCACAATGCAAGGAAAGCGTTTAATTGAAAAAAGTTGATTACATAGTGAGGCTAATCGTAAGGATGTACGTCGTATTATAAAAGAAGTATTGATATTTAAAAATTATCCACCTGAAAATCGTGAAAAAACATCATATGATATAGTTGAACAAATTGAAGAAATATTAGATAATAGAGGAAATTAACATATGGAAAATAATAAACAAACAAAAATCAATATCGATGATATTGCTAATGATTTATGAGCATCATGTGATGAGTTAAGAGGTAATATTTCATCAGAACAATACATGCATATTATTATTGGAATCATTTTTTTAAAAACTATTTCTGATAAATACAATTATGCGATTAATGCTTTAAAAGATAAATACAAAGACAAATTTAATGATTCTATAAAAAACGACAGCGATTTAATTAGTGAATTTTTTCCATTAGGTTTAATTGTTCCAGATGAAGCACATTGAAACTATATTTCAGGGTTTACAACTGATAGTTCAATTGGTGAAAAGATTGATCAAGCATTTCTTAAAATTGAAAATCAAAACCCAAGACTAAAGGGATTATTTAATAAACAATACAATAGTCCAGAATTAGATAAAACACGTTTAGGAAATGTGGTACGTAAATTCAATGATTATGATTTTTCACAATTCAATGAGGATTTAGTAGGAAGAATTTATGAATATTTTTTAGGAGAATTCTTTCGTAAACAAGGTCAAAAAGGTGGAGAATTCTACACACCAAAAACAGTTGTAGAATTATTAATTGATATTTTAGATCCAAATGATAATATTAAAATGTATGATCCTGCTTGTGGAACAGGGGGTATGTTTGTTCAAGCGCGTAATTACTTACATGAACAAAACAAAGATTATAATAAATTAGTTATTTATGGCCAAGAATACCAATCACAAACCTGAAAATTAGCTAAAATTAATCTTTTATTAAATGGTTTTAATGAAAATGATATTCATTTAGGACGTGGATCAGAAGATACTTTTAAAGAAGATTTACATAAAGGTCAAAAGTTTGATATTATTGTTGCTAACCCACCTTTTAACTTAAAAAAATGATATCGTGAAGAATTATTAAACGATGAACGTTTTAGCTGAGGAATGCCACCAGAAAATAATGCAAACTATGCTTGATTATTACATATTATTTCTAAATTAAATTCACGTGGTAAAGCTGGTGTAATTTTAGCTAATGGTTCATTATCTTCATCTAATAAAGAAGAATCATTATTACGTAAAAAAATGATTGAAGAAAACATTGTTGATGCAATCATTAGTTTGCCAGATAAATTATTTTATACAACACAAATTTCTGCATCAATTTGATTCTTTAATAAAAATAAAGAAAATGAAAATGTTTTATTTATTGAAGCAAGCAAAATGGGCGAGTTAAAAACTAAAAAATTACGTTTTTTAACTAAAGATGACATTTCAAAAATTAAGAATGTTTATGATAAACATGAACAAGGTGAAGATGTTAATGTTGTAGGATTTGCTAAAACTTGTACAATTGATGAAATTATTGAAAATGATTATTCACTAGTTCCTGGACGTTATGTAGGTTTTGAACAAGAAGTGATTGATCATGAACAATTAAATCACGAAATCAAAGGATTACAAGAAGAATTATCAGTTTTATTTGATGAACTTGAAGATTTAATTCCTCAAGCCAAAGAATCAATTAAAAAGGTATTAGAAAAATAGGTTAAAAAGTTGTCTTTTTTAAAATAAAAGGCAACTTTTTAATTCATAATTTATCAAAATTAAAAGTACATTAAAATGTCTTATTTTTTAAATTATGTTAATATCTAAATATAATATTTATTAAGGAAAGAGGTGCATGAAATGAAAGAAATAACACCATTAATTGTTGCTAATTGATTTTTAACAAAAGAATCAATGACTCTCAAAAAAGTTCAAAAATTAGTGTATTATGCATATTCATGATACCTAACTTTAATGAATGAAAAAGTTGATGATTTAAAAAATAAATTATTTGATGAAAAAATCAAAGCTTGAGTTCATGGACCAGCTATTCCTATGCTTTATAATGAATTCAAAGAATATAAATATAATAGTATTCCTAAAATAAATGATTTTAATGAACAAGAATATTTTAATTTAGATACTATTGATATATTGAATCAAGTTTGAGATGAATATGGTCATTATAGTGCTAATCAATTAGAAAGTATTACACATCAAGAAGACCCATGAATTAAAGCTCGCAAAGGGTTTGAACCACTAGATAGTTGTAATGCAGTAATAAGCGATAAAGAAATATTTAGTTATTATATAAAACAAATGAAGAATAATTAAATTATTAATGTCTAAGAAAATAAATAACGATAAAACTCCTCGTAATAAAGTTAAAAATAACAATGTTTCAAAAGATAATGATGACATTGTTATTTCTTTGCGTTATGAAAATTGAGTTAAAGGGGAACGAGTAAATAGTTTAACGACTTATACTAAGGATGAAAACCAATTTTTAAAAAATATTATTTATATTCTTAACACATTGTTTCCCTATGTTTATAAAAATTGAAAAAATAAAGGAATTAACGATCATTGCCATCCTATTAAACAAAATGATGAAAAATCAAGAAATGTATTTAGTAAATATATTAAATTAATTAAAAAACTCCATCCTAATTTATTGAAAAATGATAATGAAGAATTAGAACTTTATCAACTAGGCCTTGGAAGGTCAATTAGAGTAATATGTTCAAGAATTGATAATACTTTATTTCCCTTACTTATTGACCATCATCATTTAGGATATGAAAGTCAATCTTATAATGATAAAGATACTAAAAAATATGATTATTGTCCTTTAAGAAAATATAATAAAAATCAAGATAACTAATTATTAATCTACTTTGTTTTGTAAAGTAGATTTTTAAATATTATCACTACTTTTAACTTAACTTAAAAAGATACTTAGACTCAAAATGATCTTGATAACTATTTGAACTAATAGTAATTGATTTTCAACTAACTTTTTTAATTAAGATTATTAAAATGATAAATGAACAAAAATAAGGTAAATAAGCAATAAAGTTATTTTCATAAATAGTATTTTTTAGATTGTAATTAAAACTACTTATTCACTGAAAATTATCATTAATAATTTCTGGATATAATAATGCACAACTAAAAGTTGTTCAATAAGTTAACATGCCATTATAAAAGTTTGTATGTTCTAAAAAAGTAAATGAAGTTCCAATAATCATTAATATAAAATTAATGAATAAATATAATGATAAAACTTTTATCATACTTCTTTTATCATGAATAAATTTTGCTATAAATACTGTTAATAAGATATAAAATCCATAACGTAATAAATAAATGTAACTATATTCTAAAATTTTAATTTCATCAATTCTTATTGGTATAAGTAAATTATGAATACGTTTAATGTAATAGTAATTTTGATTAATAAAAACAATCATTAAATTAATAAATAGTGTTAATGAAAGTATTGCAACAACACTAAAAATTACAGTAAGAATCGCATTATTTTTAATTGATTTTATTTCATTAAAATTTTCATATTGTACTAATTTTTTACGAAAACGATAAATGCTTACGCAAAAAATACAAGATAGTATAATTGCTAAAATTTTATTAATTAATGAAAACCGTAAGAAGAAAGCTAAAGCGATTGGTGAGTGATATCATTCTGATGCATTTCCGTTTATTTTAGCAACAATGGCCATGATAATCAAATATAAACAAAAACAAGTTATTAAAATAAAAGCAAACAAAAAAGTTTTAATTAATTGTCATAAAACATTATTATGGGTAAATGTTTCCCTTTTGTAATGAATTGTAGATTTCTGTCATTTCATTTCCATCGTAGTATTGTCCTTTATAATTAAAAACTTTTTTTAAATTTGGTTTAATATTTTTCTTTGGTTTTAAGGTATAAAATAATTTTAATATAGAACCAGAAGCAGCTAGCTTTCAATAATTTACAAGTGTTATAGCTCTCGAATCACCTCAAAGTCAATTAATTAATAACATTTGAGTTGATTCATCATAACCATAAACAACAAATGCATGCATAGTTTTTGTGGTGCTAACAATAACTGGATTATTATCATTAATATTTTTGATAGTTTCTCAATAATAAGAACCTAATTTATATTCCACTTCATAATTATTTTTTGCATCTTTATTTTCTAAAAATTTTTGAACGGGATAATCATAATATCTTGGGAGAGCTAAATTAGGCCAACGTCAATTTATATCTCATAATTTATACACCAAAGAATTTTCTTCATAATTAACCAATTGGTCTTTAAATGTTGGCGAACTTTCCTCTACTGTTTCACCTTCATTTATATTAAAATATCTATTAAATTCTTCGTCTGTAAAAATACCAGATGATTTAAATAATTCATTATATAAAAGAAGATTAGCTAATGCTATGTATTCACATAAACCTACTACTTCAGAACCGCTGCTACTTTTGAAAAAGTTATTATTAAAAAACCACTATCTGCGTAACCTACTCTTTTATAATTATTTCTAGAAGCTCATCATCATGATTCTTTTAATAAATTACTAATATTTGGTATAGATGAAAGAGTATCCTCATCTGAATTAGGTACAAATGATTCTCTAGATTTTCATTTATTTTCAATGTTTTTTCCTACTTCATAAGTTCATCTTGATACTATTCCTTTATTATTATAAGATTCTGTAATTTGGATAATATTTTTAGAATTTAAATCATAAATCAAGAAGTGTTTTTCAAATTGTAAATAAATATATTTGTTATTTTCTTTATCTTTTATGTATTCATAAAATTTAAATTGTTCTTTATTTTTAAAAAATTTATTTAAAATTTCACTAGATTTTTTTATTGCATTTTACAAAATATCATCATTTTTATCGATGGTAGTAGCATTACACAATAAAAGCGACAAAGGAGCTATTGTTAAAATTCCAGATAATATAGCTATTTTTTTAATTTTCATGTTACCTCACAGATTTTATTATCTAACTTTGTAAATAATAACATAAATTAAAAAAGTACCATTCAATTTTATTTACATAAAATAATATATAAATTTTATAAATTAAGAACTAACTTTAGGGTTCAGTTTATAAGTGTAAATATTTTCAGCTTTTAATTTTTTTATTACCGCAGCTCTTACATCAATATCACCACTTAAATCTTGAGATTGAGCAACAAATAAATTACCAATCATTGAATCATTTGGTGCACCATAAGCACGCGAATTTAAAGAAGCAAAATGAATACCAACTAAATTAAAGTTAGAATCAATAATCATTGAACCAGATGAACCAGAACCCAAATCACCTATTTCATCAGAGGTAATAACTCGTGTTCCAACATTAAATAATTTATTTAAATAACCTTCGCCAATCTTTTGATAACCATCAATATTATTAATTTGCTTTGGACCATAATAATCTAAAATTGATTCATTTTTAATTTCACGATCAAATGCTTGAATTAGTGAACCATAAGATTTAGAACCGCGTCATGAAACAATCGCTGAACTATTAAAATTACGATCACCTGGATATCCACCACTAAACAATTGCAGTTGTGGTAAGTATTTTTTAGAATTACCTAAACCGATATATCAGTTAGCTTCATCTTTTGTATTTAAAACTTTATAATAGTTTGGTAATTTTTCTTTAATATCTTCAATATCAAAAACCATTGGTACTAAAGCAAAATCTAGTGTACCATTCTTAATTGATTTAATACCTTCTTGGTTAACTTGGTATCAAGTTTTTAATTCTTCATTAATTTTTATACCATTAGCACTTAATTGTGGAAGATATCATGCACGATTAACAAAATTTTGACTTGTAATATTATAAACTTTAGCTAGATTTGAAAAACTAATCCCACTTAATGAATTATATTTATTGCTTACAGGTGATTTTAAAGGAGCAGTGCCTCATAGCAAGTATTGATAACGATCCTTATCTTCATAAATGTTTGATGATATTAATCCTGCATTATTTTCTAAATAATTAGCATATTCTTGTTTACTAAATCAACGTGATTTAGTCTTATTATCTTTTGAAATTGCTAAATTTGATCAACTCATAACGTGGTTATTCGTTGCTACAAGTAATTTAATTTTGTTTTTAGGTAAACTATCATCAACAATACGATCAACAATTCAACCAGTTCCAGAATTTAATTCAACATTTTTACCATCTTTTGTTGTTAATAAATTTAGTGAAATAGTACGATCAAAAATATATTGGAAATAATCTTCATTTTTTAACAATTGTGAATTTTTTTGATTAAAATTAGCACTTAAATAAACTGTTTGTTTTGTTTTTTGGTTATAAATTTCTAAAATAAATTCTAATTTTGCATATCGATCAATAATTCGATAGTAAATATCTTTAACAACAACATTATTAATGGGTTCATTTTTAGTAATTGTTAAAAATTTAGGATATTCTTCTTTTTTAATTAAATTAACTAGTTGAGCAAAATTTGTAGGAAGTTTGCCAAAAGGATTAATTTGAATTAGTTTTTTAATTAATTCCACATTAATACTATAACTATTGTTTGTTTGTTCATCAGTATAGGATGTAACTGTTTTTGTTTCTTTAACTAAAATTTGGGGAGAATTAATTTGATAAATATTTTGTTCATCATAACGAACTTTAAAAGCATTTTCTAATCTTTTTTGAACATCATCACCAAACTCTGAATAACCAATTTTATTCATATAAAGTTTAGAATCAGCAATATTAGCTTCATTTTGATTAAAATAAACTTTTGCACGTAATAATTGTTCTTGGTAGTATGGATTATTATAAATTAAGTTATAAGGATCATTTGATAATTTTAAAATATCATCAATACTATAAACAGCAGGAGTTTTATACTTTAATTCTTGTAAATAACTATTTTGTTTATTTGTTAAAAAAACAGCTTGAGTACTAATTAAATAACTTTGTTTAGTAGCTTTAATTAAAACATTAATACTTAGAGTTCCATCATTATCATTACCAGCTCAATTAATAATTTCATAATCATTTTTTTCTAAGATTTTTTCTTCAATTTTTTGATCTTCTTTAATTAAATTAAAAACAAAGATAAAATACGCATTTATTTGTTCTTTATTAATATTTGAAGCTAACATTTGTTTTGTTTTATAAGGATTAATATTAACAACTTCTACACTACTTTTTGGTGTTTTGACAGGATTATTTGGTGTACTTGAATTGGTTTGAGCACAACTAGCTATAATTGTTGGAATTATAATAATTGGGGAAATAATAGTTATAACTTTTAGAAAACGCTTTGCTTTTAGATTCATAAAATTTCTCCAATTATCTTTTATTTAGAATTATAAGGCATTTGAATTAACATAACTAATTTTGACTATCAAAAGTTTATAATTTATTAACTTTAGGAAGGTTTAATATGATTGATTTAATTATTAAAACACTAGTTCAAAAATTAAAAATTGAAGCAAAATATATAACAAATGTTTTGGATTTGTTAGCTGATAATAATACTATCGCTTTTATTGCTCGATATCGTAAGCATTTAACTAATAATATGGATGAATTTCAAATTCAAGCAATTGCTCATGAATATGAATATCTTACAAAATTAAATAAGCGTAAAGAAGCAATTATTAAAAATTTAGAACAAAAAGGTTTATTAACTGATGACTTATTAGAATCAATTAATAATTGCCAACGCCTTGTTGATCTTGAAAATCTTTATGAACCTTATGCTTCAAATAAGAAAACAAAAGCATCAATGGCGATTGAAAAAGGACTAGAACCATTAGCATTATTAATCTTAAAAAATAATCCTAATTGTAATATTAAAGAAGTTGCCAAACAATATTTAAATGAACAAGTTTTAAGTGTTGATGAAGCTATTGCTGGAGCTTGTGATATTATTGCCCAAAAAGTTGCTAATGATGCAACTTTAAGACAAATGCTTTATGAAACAATTAGCAAACACGCTAAATTGATTACAAAAATTAATAAAATAGCAAATGACCCAACCGAAAACTTTGCTTTATATTATGAGTTTAGTTGCCCAATTAAATATTTAAAAGCATATCAACTAATGGCTATTGATCGAGCCAATGAATTAAAAATCATTACATTTAAACTTGATTTTAAAAAAGAATTTCTTATTGATTTTGCTATCAATAAATATACTAGAAAAAATAAAAGTGACAGTTATGATTACATTAAATTAGCTGTTAATGATGGCTTTGATCGTTTATTAATTCCTTCAGTTTCAAATGCTGTTTATAAAGAAAAATTAGATGAAGCTCACCAACAATCAGCACAGATTTTTAGTGATAATTTACAGCAATTATTATTGCAAAAACCTTTAAAAGACCACGTTGTTTTAGGATTTGATCCAGGCTATGCACACGGTTGTAAATTAGCAGTTGTTGATAAAAATAATCAATTATTACACACTGATATTATTTAT
This sequence comes from Ureaplasma urealyticum serovar 8 str. ATCC 27618, assembly GCF_000169535.1. Lineage (NCBI taxonomy): Bacteria > Bacillati > Mycoplasmatota > Mycoplasmoidales > Mycoplasmoidaceae > Ureaplasma > Ureaplasma urealyticum. The sequence continues at coordinate 30,934 of NZ_AAYN02000002.1, read as the reverse complement.
CCTCACAAACCTCAAGAATTAATTGAACAAGCCAAAAATACGTTAATATCTTTGATTAATAAATATCAAATTAATACAATAGCAATTGGCAATGGAACAGCATCAAATGAAAGTGTCATTTTTATTAGTGATCTAATTAAAGAATTTAAATTAAATATTAATTATTGTGTAATTAGTGAAGATGGCGCTTCAATTTATTCAGCATCATTAATTGCAATCGAAGAATTCCCTAATTTAAGTGTTGAAAAACGTTCAGCAATTAGTATTGCACGAAGAATTATTGATCCTTTAGGTGAGTTAATAAAAATTGACCCAAAAAGTATTGGTGTAGGTCAATACCAACACGATATTAACAAAAACATTCTTGAACAAAAAGTTGATTTTTGTATTGATTATTGCGTTAATCAAGTTGGTGTTGATGTTAATACTGCTTCTATACCTTTATTATCTAAAGTATCAGGTTTAAATAAAAGAAGTGCTAAAAAGATTTTTGAATATGTTAAAGAACATCAATCTATTAAAAGCCGTGAACAATTAAAAACTATTCCTTATGTTACTGATAAAGTTTTTGAACAAGCAGCAGGATTTTTAAGAATTAATAATAGCTTAAATTTTTTAGATAAAACAAGCATTCATCCAGAATCATATGCAATTGTTAACCAATTATGTGAATATATTAAATTACCAATTAATGATTTGATAAACAATCATCAAGTTTTAAATCAACTAAATCCAAACGATTTAACCAATGTTTTAAAAACAGATGTTTATACTATTGAAAATATTATTAATAATTTAAAAAATCCTTTACAAGATGTTCGTGATGATTATGATATTCCTATTTTACGTTCACAAATGGTTGATATTAATGATTTAAAAGTAGGAATGTTAGTTCAAGGAACAATTCGTAACCAAACCCAATTTGGTAGTTTTGTTGATATTGGTTTAAAAAATGACGCATTATTACATATTTCACACTATAGTGAACAAGATAATTTGCATGTTAATAAAAATATTAATGCTTATATTGATAAAATAGATACAATTGCTCAAAAAATTTCATTAAAGTTAAGACCATAGAAATTATGAAAACAAAGTTTAAAAAAATAATTATTCTTTTTTTAGGATTGCCAGTTTTAGCAATTCCTTTTATTGTTAGTGCTTGCTCACAACTTAAGATTAACCAAGATGTTATTTTAACTTATCGTCCAACTGTTTCATTAGCAAAAGAATTTACTAATGATAACAATACAATTGATGATGTTTTAAAAAAGGTCAAAATTAATAAAGATGACACAAATAATTTATTAGTTTATGATCTATCAAAAAGTCCTAAAAATGTTCAATACAAAATTGTTGATATTAAAAAAGATTCAGAACAAATTCTTAAAGTTACAATTAATGCTAAAATTCAAAAATATAAACAATCAATTAATTATGATTTTTATTTTCAACCATTTTTAACTCCTAAAGAAAAAGAAGATAAAACAATTTTCCAACAAAATTTAAATATTATTAAAAGTGCTTGAGATTATGATCAAAAACAAAAGACTGGTTTTTTTGATCTTAAAATAAAAACAGAATATCAAAAAAAGAGTTTAGTAGAAATTAAAACTTTAGGTGAAAAAGCTTTTGATTTTGGTAAAGATTTAAATCCACAATTAAAAGTAGATCCAAAATTTAAAGACATTAATATTAAAATTATTGATATTAACTATTTTGAGCCATTAAATGAAAAACAACGCGAATTAGTTATAGAAATAGTTATTACTAAAGGCGAAAATGAACAACAAGCTCAATTATTTAAAAAGATTAAAGTTAATTTAAATTAAAAGGTAAAAAAACAGTGAATAAGAAAATTAAAACACTTATTGTTAGTAGTAGTTTAAGTATTGGATTATTAAGTTTAGTAGCAACAAATATTGCTGCATGTAGTTCATCAATAAAATCAAAACAAGAGTACGAAATTTATCCAACTATTAAAGGTTATGAACAACGTGACTTTTCAAAAATTTTAGCTTCTGAGTTTATTAAAATTATTAAAACTAATATTCAATTTTCATCAACTAATAAAGATGTTAAATATGAGTTGTATGATGCTCGTTTGAATGAGTTAGATGAAGATGTAATTGATTTAATTATTCGTTATGAATTAAAGGGTCAAACACACACTTATAAAAAAGTATTAAAAGGTTTTAAAAATGCTAAACAATATCGTTTATTTTTAGAAAATAAAAAGTATTTAGAAGATGAAAAAAACCGTGATGCTCTTTATTTAACACCAACAGTTAATTCAAGTATTGATATTAGCAAAACTACAATAGCTGAAGCCTTAAAATGACAACTTAGCTATTTAAGTATTAATAATGGTAATCGAGACTTAAAATATGAAATTTTAAAGATTACTAAAAGTGAAGTTGCTAATTCTATTAATGTTGAAATTAGAATTAGTAAAGGAAATGGCGAAAATTTAGCAAGCATTACTTATAGTAGAACACTTAATGGTTTTATCTCTGATGAAGATAAAAAAGTTTACTTAGCTAATTTAGAAGAAATTAAACAAGCTAAAAATCAAATTGAACCTCAATTACTTGATGAAAAAACAAAACAAAAAACAGTTAAGGAAGTTATTGAAAATTACAAGACATTGTTCAAATTACCAACCCAAACTGGTTTTATTTATGAAATTCAAAGTGTTGAGACAGATGTTAATAATAAAACAGCAGTAGTTTTTAATATCATCGTTAAAAAGGGTGAAAATAGCCAACAAGCAACTTTAAGATATACTAAAGTGATTACAGGGTTTGTCGAAAATAAATAATTTATTTAGATAACATGTTTTTGGTATAATTTACAAGTTATTTTATTTTTGTGATTTAATAACAAACAAATTTTTAAAATTACGAAAGGTGGATTCCATGTCTCAAATGGAAAATTCGACGAAAAAAGTTGAATCGGTAGCTGATGTTGAAGTAGTTGCTACTGAAAATGCAAAAGTAGAACAAAAACCTACATCACCGGCTGACGCAATTCAGCTTAAAGTCAATGCAAATTCAACTATAAAAAATCTTAAAACTTTAGTTTCAATTGTGAAATTAACTGAATCAGGGGCTCATATTGGATTAAATCCTAAAAAATGAAACCCTAAAATGGCTAACTATATTCACGCTAAACGTTCAAACAACCACGTTATTGATATTCTAAAAACAATTTTATTTTTAGATCGTGCATATAAATTCTTACAAGAAGTTGCTCAAAATGGTGGAACTGTAATGTTTGTTGGAACACGTGGTCGTGTTGTTAAAGAATTAATTAAAGTAGAAGCAGAACGTACTAATTCGTTCTATGTAACTCAAAGATGATTAGGAGGAACTTTAACAAACTTCGCTAACATCTCACGTTCATTAAAGAAATTTAATAGTAATCTAGCTTTATTAGAAAGCGAAGAAATTAATAAATATTCTAAGAAAGAACAAATCGCTATTAACAAAGAAACTGCTAAATTAGAAAAATTCTATGGTGGAATTAAAACAATGAAACAACGTCCAGATGTTTTAATTTTAGTAGATCCAGTTAATGATGTTAATGCTATTAAAGAAGCACGTAAATTAAACATTCCAGTAATTGCTTTAGCAAATACAAATGCTGATCCACAATTAATTGATTACATTATTCCAGTAAATAATTATTCAGTTAAATCAATCACTTTAATCTTAGGTGTATTAGCAGATGCAATCGCTGAATTACGTGGCGAACCAACAAAAATTGTTGGCCGTCCAGATAGCGAAATTGTTTTACCTGAAACAAAATCAAGTTGAAGACAAAACAATTATGACCCAAGCAAACGTGGTTATAATCCAAAATATGTAAACCACAAGTCTACATTTAATAAATTCAACAACAAAAAACCAGCTGAAGCAACTAGCCAAGCAAAAACAAACGAAAAAATTGTTATCAAAGCTGAAACTAACTAATTTAATGTTTTAAGATATGAAAAACACAGTCATAAATTGATTGTGTTTTTTTATTCCTATTATTTTAAAAATTAAATAATTTATATTAAAAAATAAACAAAGACCATTTTTAGAAAATGTTTAATTTGTTATATTTATTAGATTAAAAACTAGAGAATTAACTATTAAATTAATGCACAATTATACTTTTCGTTTTAAATTATTTAAACAAATTCAAAATCAAACAACTAAAAAGTTAAAACCATTAATTTTATTAGTAGCTGCAATTATTTTAATTGCTACTATTTTTAGTATTTGAATATGAAACATTTCATATGCTAATTTTTATGATCAAACATTAAATAAATATGTTTACTTTTCTTTAAATGAATCACTAAAACTAATTTTTAGTGGCCAATTTTTAGATTCATCAAATATTAAATATTTAAACTTACAAGCCACATTTTGAGCAAGCATTGCTTCAATTTTATCTGGGATTAGTTTAGCTATAGCTGGTTGTGTAACACAAGCATTAACAAGAAATCCATTAGCGGATTCAAGTACATTAGGAATTGTACAATCAAGTGTTTTTATGATTGTAATTGCTTTTTCACACAATATTATTTCTTTTGGTGGCCTTTTTGGATTTGCGATTGTTGGGGGAATTATTGCAAGCATTATTTTATTAATTCTAGTTTTTGCTACAAGAAATAAATTATCATATGTCAAAATTACTTTAGCAGGATTAGCAATAGGCGTTTTTTTTAATACAATTGCTTATTTTGTTCGTATTCAAAGTGCTAAGGGTTCAAGTATTAACTTTAAATATGTATTAGGGGGAAGTGAAAACATTTATCCAACCCATATTGATCCTTTTTTAACATTATGAGTTAGTGCAGTTTTAATTTTAATTGGTGTGATTATTGCTTACGTTTTATCCCATAAATTAACCTTATTAGAAATTGGTGATGAAAAAGCTAAAAATTTAGGATCATCAATTATTATTGTTAAAATACTAGCTATTGTATCTACAATTTTTTTAATTTCGCCAACTATTTTATTAGTTGGTAATATTGCTTTTGTTGGTTTATTTGCACCTCATATTGTTCGTAAAGTTTTTGGAATTAGAGATTATCGTTATGTTATGCCCTTATCAGGATTGTTTGGAGCAATGATTACTTCTTTGGGTTTGATATTATATCGCGAAACAATTTATATTAATTCATCAATATGAATGAGTTTTATTGGAGCTCCTGTTTTAGCTTATTTAGGATGAAAACATTGAAACAGAGCCTAATTTTTTATTATTATTATTTAGATAAATATTAATTATGGTTTAAAAATGAAGATTAGTTTCAAATGTAAATTGATTAGTGTAATTTCAATAATTGGGTTAAGTATTATTTTTGCAACACTAACATCATGTGCAAATTTAAAACAACCAAGACTATATAATTCTAATTGATTAGTAGAAAATGCGAATTGAAAACGTAATAATTTCTTTCGTAATCCTTACAAAATTCATTTAGAATTTGCTCGTCAATTAGATGATGTTTTAAATTTTAATGAATTAAAAAAACGTTTACCAAAACCAATGCAAAACGTTAAATCATTTACTGAATGAAGTCAAAAAATTACCCAATTAATAAAAGATGATGTTAATAATGTTGCAATGCTTGAAGGTATTCAAAAAATGCGCAAACGAAAAGCAACAGTTTTAGTTTTAGAAAATCGCGATGAGTTAGTTAACAATAAAGAAAATTACAACAAATTTTCTATTTTAACCCCTCCTGATTTACCTTTAATTTATTCAAACCCCTTTACAGAAGTTCCAGGATTAGGACTAAATTTTCCAGAACCAATTAATGAAGATGTTAAAGATGTGATTGATCGTTATCAATCAATTGGTCATAGTGCCTTAAGAACTAATCCACTTGAATCAGTTCTTAAACAAATATCATCATTTTACAAAACTGCTGATTATGTTTTTTATATGTACGACTCTAATTTATTTACAAGTAACAAATATAAAAATAATTATCGAAATCGTCATCAATTATTTAAAAAAATTACTTCTCATAAAGATTTTTATCCCCATAAGCTTTTACGTAATCGTTATTCAAAAATTATTTTTATTGATCGTTCATTATTTTGATGAGGCTCTTTTGCGATGGTTGGTCAATCATTAATTATTAAAGAATTGTTAAGAATTTTTGCGAGCAAAGAATTCTCTAAAATCAAGTGAAATTATAAACCCTTTGATAAGAGTGAATTAATTAATTTATTTGATCATAAACCAAGTATACAAGAACGTAATTCAATAATTAAATCACATTATATAAATGAAAATACAACATTAGATTATGGCTATAAAATTGTTGGTACATGAGCTGATAGTATTGATCATTTAATTTCATTTGGTCTAAAACCAGATGCTATTGTTGATTATGCAAGTTTTAACAATATTAGTTTAAAAACACAAGGCTTTTCAAATTATTTAAAAAAATTTGTGGATTATGACAAATTAGAAAAAACTTATAAAACACCAAATGATAGTGAAAAATCAGAATTTATTAATAAAGATTTTGCTATTTATGCAGGTGCAGCTTATTTACTTAATTCAATTAATAAATTAATTGTGATTAAAAATGCTGGGTCTTGAGCAATTGGTACAACTCAAGGAATTAATGATCCTAAAACCCAATTTAAAACAAGAATCAACATCGCCAAATCTAATTTATAATTTATAATGATATATTATGCAGTTAAAACCAAAATTTGAGAATAGACTTAATTTTAAGAGATATTTCATTTACAAATGAAGCATTTTTGGTGTTTTAATTTTGCTAACTTCATTTATTTTTTTGTTCAACATTATCTACACAAATAAAACATTTATTTGACAATCTTTTTATTTTCAAAAAGCCTCTTCTGAGGAAGTTTTTTTATTATTTTTTTATTCGCCAATTATTTTATTAGTTTGTGGAGCTGGATTAGTTTGTAGTGGCTTTAGTTTGCAATCAACAACGCGTAATGGTTTAGCTGGACCATCAACATTAGGAATTTTCCCCTTAGCAGCTTTGGGAAGTATTTTAAGCCAGTTAATTACTAAAAGTTTTTCTAATATTTTCATTGGCTATGCTTTTGGTATTGTTTTTAGTTTAATTGCTTTAGGTATTAATTTTTTATTTATTAAAATGACACCACATAAAAAAACATTTAAACCAATTTTGTTTGGTTTTTCATTAGGAGCGATTATTACAGCAATTAATGTTTTAATTGCTAATTTTCACTCTTCTATTGTTGCTTCGCCTATTCAATTATTAGGTAGTGTTGGCGTTTATAGTTCGATTGAACGCTTTTACATTGGTGTTCCAATAGTGTTTATAAGTACGATTGTTTTGTTATGTTATGCAAAAAAGATTCAGATTTTATATACTAGTCATTATTTAGCTAAATCATTAGGAATTAATATTAATAGAATGTATTGAATTACTTCAATTTGTTCAATTTTTATTGCTATTTCAACGACTTTTTTAATTGGTGGCCTTTCTTTAATTGCGATTGTTATGCCCCATTTATCACGTTTATTATTTAAAAGAACTAATTATTTATTTCAAATGATTGCTGCCATCTTTTTAACTTGTATTTTATTACAACTATTAGGATTAGTTGTTGAATTCTTTTCAAAATTTAATATTGTATTTTTAGTTGCTACAGTACTTGCAATTCCCATGATTGTTTTATTAAAATGAGAATTAGGGTGGAAAGTGAATAAAAATTAAATGCGTATCAAAACAAGATTTCAACAATTTTTAAAATATCAATTTGAACAAAAAACGTTTTTTAGATTCAAAAAAAACAAAGTATTTTTACCATTTGTTTTATTAATTTTAACTATTAGTTTAATGTTAATTGCTGTAGCAGGCGCTTCACGTTTTGTTAATGTTTTTAGTTATTTAATTGATTGAAAAATTATTTCGCAATTATTAATTTCAGGAATTGCTTTAGGAATTAGTGGTTATATCATTCAAAGATTAACAAAAAATCGATTAGCAGATAGTTCGCTATTGGGAATGGGGAACATTAACTTAGTTATTTTAACTGTTCTTTTTTTAATATTTGATTTTAGTCAGTTGCAAGTTCAAAGACGAATCGAATATATTTTGCCATTTATTTATTTAATTGGATCATTAATTATTTGTTTTTTCATTCATTTTTTATGTAATTCATCTGGGGGATATATTTTTAAAAGAATTATTATCTCAGGGATTGTTATTAATTTAATTACTATTGTTATCGCTCAATCATTACGAATTTTAATGAGTAAAGAATCAAGCATGTATCTAAAAATAATTTTATTAGGTAATATTGAATCACGAACTGATTTTTGTTTTTATTTTTGTCTTGCAATGCTTATTATTAGCATTATTTGACTAATGGCAAATTCAACTAAACTTAAAATTATGGTAACAAACCAACAATTATCTGAGCAATTAGGAATCAATAGCAAATCTTTAACACTACAAACGTTTGTTTGTATTAGTTTATTAGTATCAACAAGTTATAGTTTAAGTGGTAATGTTATTTTCGTTGGAATTGTCGCAGCCAACGTGGCGTTTAATTATGCTAAAAACAAAATTTGTAATGGCATTATTAATGCTGGATTAATGGGTGGTATCGTCTTATTAGTTAGTTATATTTTTGTTGTTTTAATCTTAAAATTATCAGCTGATCAAGTTATTTTATTAGTGCCAATTATTTCTGGACCATATTTTCTATATAAAGTTATTTTATTAAAAAATTAAATTTATGGCTTTATATAAATAAAGATGGATTTTTATAATAAAATATTAACTATTAAATGAAATCTTCAATTTTTATTTAAAAATAGAAAAAGAAAGTAATAATTATGGAATTAATTAAGACTAATACACTTAATTTTTATTTTGAGCCTGCTAAAAGCGAACTAAAAAAAGGTTCAATTGTTTTTATACATGGACTTGATGCATCACCACATTATTTCTTTTTAATTAATCAAAGTTTATTAGAATATGATTGTTACTTTGTGGGATTACCTGCTCATGGACTAACACCTGTTAATAGCAAAAAAGAATTAAATATTCCTGCTTTTGCAGAGTTATTTATTAATTGAATTAATGAAATTGATTTAAAAGAGTTTTATTTATTAGGACATTCATTAGGAGCAGGTGTTGCTAGCTTAGTAGGGTTTATTGTTCCTCAACGAGTACAAAAACTGATTCTTGTTTGTCCATATCATTATCAATATTTAAATCCTTTTTTAAATAAAAAGTTATTTAATGCGTGAGTTTTATTTCCCAATCCTTTTTTAAAATTTAAAACCGATGTTATTTTAAAAAAACTATATATTGATTATCGTAACAATTATAAAACTTTACCAGAAACACGATGAGATTCGATTTCAAGAGAATATCCCCGTGTTGCACGCGATATTTCGCTTTTATGTTTATCATTGTTAAATATTAAGTTTAATCGTGAATTAAAAATGGCTCAGCGCAATTTAATTATGCCAACTTTAGTTATGGTATCAAAACAAGATGAATTAATTGATTATCGATTAGCACTTAAGGTGTTTAGAAATAATTCCCAAATTAGCACTTATATTTTTAATAATTCAGGTCACATCCCTTTTATTGAAGAACCTAAATTATTCACTAATATATTATTAAGTTTTTTAGAAGATAGATTTATAGAACAAGAAGAAAGTGAAAGCAATGATGTTAACGAAAAATAGTAATGAACTAAAATCGCCAAAAAAAGGCTTATTTATTGTTTTTGAAGGGATTGATGGAGCTGGAAAAACATCAATTTTAAAACAATTACTAGATGTTTTAAAAGAACCTAAATTAGTTAATAAAATTTTTTTAACACGTGAACCCGGCGGAAAAAACAACACTGCAGCAGAATTAATTCGTGACTTTTTTTTAAAAAATCTAGAAGCATTTGATCCTTTAACACTAGCTTATTTATATGCAAGTAGTCGTGCAGAACATGTTAAAAAAACAATTAATCCAAATTTAGAAAAAGGACATATTGTTATTTCAGATCGTTTTGTTCATTCATCATATATTTATCAAGGGATTGTTCAAAACCAAAGTTTAGAAGTTATTCATCATGTTAATCAACAAGCGATTGGTAATTTAGAAATTGATTATATTTTTTATTTTGATGTAAGTGTTAATAATGCATTAAATCGTATGAAGAATCGTTTTGATAATACAAACGCATTTGATTCACAAAATAAACAATTTTATGAAAAATTATTAAAACAATATCCAAGTGTTTTTAATGCATACAATCAACCTAAAAAAATTATTTTTATTGATGCTAATAAAAGTGAAAACGAAGTTTTGTGTGAGGTTAAAGAACGATTATTAGAAATTTTTAAAGAACATAAATATATTTAATGAAATATAGTTTTGCCAATTTATTGATTCAATCACCCAAAACCTCATTAACATTAGGTGTTGAACAAATCATGCTAGCGTTTATTAATGAAAAAAATCATGAGCAACAAGCACATTACATTAATAAAGTTAAAAATAATCAGTATTTTGATTTAAAAATTTACGATAGTTTATCTATGAAAAAAAGTGATGTAATTGATTTACAAAACGCTTTTTTATACGATGGAATAGAAGATATTAATTTAAAATTTTATCTTATTAAAAACATTGATTTAGCTTCAAAATATGTCTTAAATGCTTTATTAAAATTCATTGAAGAACCACCTAAAAACACTATTGCTATTTTTAGTACAAAAAATTTAAATCAAGTTTTAAAAACAATCAAGAGCCGTTGCCAACTTTTTTATTTACCAGCTAATTATGATTTATATCACCAATTAATTAAACAAATTAATCAACCAATTAGTGCAACTGAGTGTGATTTAATATTTGATGATTTAGATGAACTTAAAACTTTGTTAGAAAATAATGAAATTAATGAAGTTTTAGCATACCATGCTAAATTAAATGATATAAAAAGCTTTGAAACATTAAATGATTTAAAAGAAACATTTAAAAACTTATCTATTTTACAAATTCACTATTTACTAAAATTAATCTTTATTAAAATTAATAATATAAATAGTAAACAAGCGATTTTAGATTTAATGCGAGCAAATTTAAAAATCAATATTAACAAAAATAGTTTATTTACAATTATTTATACAATTATTATTGAAAATAGAGGTGATTAATAATGTCAACGATTGTCGCTTTAGCAACAGCTCCTATGAATTGTGCTATTCATATTATTCGAATTAGTGGTCCACAAGCTTTTGAAATGATTAATAAAATTTCCACAACAAAAATCAAAAAAGAAACTTTTAAAATTTGGTACACAACACTAAAAGATAATGATCAAGTTTTGGATGAAGTTTTAGTGAATACTTTTGTTGGACCTAAAACATTCACTGGTGAAGATTTAGTTGAAATTAATTGTCATGGTGGAGTAATTGTTGCTAATTTAATTATTAAAATATTAATTAAGTATGGTTGTCAGCCAGCTCAAAGGGGTGAATTTTCACGTCGTGCTTTATTAAATAAAAAGATGGATCTATCAAAAATTGAAGCTATTAATAATTTAGTTAATGCGAAAAATGAATTAAGCGTTAAAGGTGTTATTGGGGCTTTATTAGGACGTGTTTCACAATCAATTAGTGATTTTAAACATGAATTATTTATGATAATTGGTCAAATCGAAGTTAATATTGATTATCCTGAATATGATGATGTTGAACAAGTTGATGCAATTAATTTAAAACAACGTTTGTTAGTGCTAAACGAAAAGATTAAAAAGATTATTGATCAATCAAAAAAATTCTTACCAATTAATAAAGGGATTAAAGTATTAATAATTGGTAAACCAAATGTCGGTAAATCAACTTTGTTAAATGCTTTATGTAATGAACAAAAAGCTATTGTCACAGATATTCCTGGAACAACACGTGATGTGATTGAATCATCAATTAATATCGATAATATTACTTTAAATATCTTAGACACTGCTGGTATTCATTCAACAAATGATTTTGTTGAAAACTTAGGGATCAATAAAGCTAAAGAATTAATTAATAAAGTTGATTTAGTTTTATATTTAGTGCCAGCAAACAATCAACAAGATTTAGAATTATATGATTTAATTAAAGATCAAAAACACTTATTAGTTTATACAAAAAAAGATTTAATTGATCAATATAGTGATGATCAAATCTATATTAATGCAAAAGATAATGATATTCAAGCATTAATTGATAAAATCAAAGAACTTTTTTATGTTCAAGAATTTGATAATGCAAACATTGATGTTTTACAATCACAACGTCAAATAGGTATTTTAGAAAACGTTAATTATCTAATTGATAATGCAATTACTAATTTAGAAAAAGGGGACACAGTTGATTTAGTTGTTGCTGATTTAGAATTTTGTAATTTACGTTTAAATGAACTATTAGGAATAGGTAGTGAATACGATTTCTTAGATGATTTATTTAAAAATTTTTGCGTAGGTAAATAGTATGTTAGAAAAAATAAAAATTATTGACACTCACACACATCCCAATATTGAACCACTAATTGATGAATTTGATGATATTATTGCTGAATGCTATAAACAAGGTGTTGGGTTAAATATTGTTGGTGTTGATTTAAAAAGTTCGCAAATTGCGATCGAACAGGCTAAAAAATTTGCATTTTTAACTTGTAGTGTTGCCATTCATCCAAATGACTTACATAATATAGAAGAAGATTTTGTCGCTTTAGAAAAATTAGTAAAAGAAAATGTTGATTACATAAGTTGTATTGGTGAATGTGGATTAGATTATTATCATGAACAAGAATATGACCATGATTTTCAAAAATATTGATTTAAAAAACATATTGAATTAGCAAAAAAATATCATAAACCACTAATGTTACATATTCGTAATGCACATGATGATGCAATTGCTATTTTAAAAGAATTAGATGTTAAAGATGCCATCATACATTGTTTTACAGATAAGAAAAAATATGCAGAACAATATATTAAAATGGGTTATTATCTTTCATATCCTGGCGTAATTACTTTTAAACCAACAAAAAACAATCAAATAGATGAGTTACATGAAGCAATTAAAATAACGCCACTTGATAAAATTTTAGTTGAAACAGATGCCCCTTATTTAACGCCTACTCCTAAACGTGGCCAAATTAACTATCCTTATTATGTACTATATACATCTGCATTTATTGCTAATTTATTAGGAATTACCTACGAAAAAATGCAAAATATTCTCTTGCAAAATGCCTTAAGAATTTTAAATTTTAAAAAATAAAAGAGCACTTTTAAATAAAAAAGGTGCTTTTTTACACAAAAAAGTAAAAATTAAGAGCTTAACTTATATATACAAGTTTATTTTTTGTATAATCTTACTACACAATCTAAAAAATTGTGTTGTTTAGTTATTTTATATATTTTTAACAAAGGACAAAAGCAAAATTTATGAAAAAAAGTAAAATAAATAAAAAAATTTTATTTGCTTCATTTGCTGGAGTAGCTACACTAGCTTCAGTTGCAGCAATTGCTGCATCATGCAATGATAGTAATAAAAACAATGGAGGAACAAGTCAAGATGGAAATTATGTTTCTAAATTGGTTTTAGAAAACTTCTATTCAAAACCAGCTGGAGACATAGGTGATAATCCAGGATATCATAGAACATATAACTCATTATACGATGATGGCGCTCGTATGTTAGGTTTAATATCGTTTAGTCATTCAGGCCCAATTGCTGAATATTTTAAATCACCTAATGCTAAAAAAGATTTAAGTGCTGTTTTAATTGATGATAAATTTAGTGGAAATGAAGGTAAAGACCGTATTGCGTCTGTATCATATCGTGTTGATCAAGCTGCATTTTTAACAGGAATTGCTGCTGCATATTATTTAAATGCTAACCAAGAAACCTTTGGAAAAGATGGAAAATTAACTTGAGGTGGATATGTTGGATTGCACTTTACATCAACATCAACTTTCATTCAAGGATTTAAATTCGGTGTTCAATGAGCAAATGAAAAATTAAAAGATAAAAATATTAATCAAGAAGACGCTAATGGAACTGAGAAAAAATGAATGAATGTTGAACAAGTATTTGCTAACAAATATGTTGCTGGATCATTTAAACCAGATGAAGAAGGTGCAACAAACATCATTAACGATTTAATTACAAAAAAAGCTGATGTTATTTTACCTGTTGCTGGTCCACAAACAAATATTGCAACCTCAATTGTTTCGAACGCAACAGACCCAAGTGTAATTATTGGTGTTGATACTGCTCAAGAGTTAGATGATGTAACAAATCGTAAAAGAATTACAAATAAAACAGTTAATGATGGAAAAACAATTTTATTTTCAATTGTTAAACGTGTTGACTTAGCGATGAAAGGTGCAATTGAAAATGCTTCAAAGGGCGCACAACTAACTGATGATATTACTAAAGATGCTTATAAATTAGGAACACATACTGAAGCAAGTTTAGACAAGAGTACATATGTTGATGATACACCACTTGTTGAATTGTCAAATGCAGGGCGCGTTTATTTAGAACAAGCAGCAAAATTAGCGGGTTTGAAGGCGATTACATACGCTCAAATTGTGGATGCTATTCAAAATGAAGATTTATTTAAACTTCTTTCACAAAAAGGAACTACAACATTAGAAAATGTTGCTACAAAAACAAACGATGGTTGAACTTTAAAAAATGAATATAGCAATAAACCATTTGCTGAATTACAAAAATTACTTGGCGGAGAAGTTTATATTAACGAATTAGATAAAAAATTATACCCTTATTCACTAACAGGTTCTTCATATTTAGAAGAAGATAAAACAAAACGAAGTGCATCACAAGAATTTAAAAAAGCTTGAGATGCTGCTACAACTCCAGAAGCTAAAGAAAAATTAGCAAAAGTTGTCTTAGGTCAAAACAATGCAGTTATAAAAGATAAATCTTTCTCAGAATCTGCATATAATGGATTAGCAGCATTCTACAAATCTAAAAAAATTATTATTCCAAAAATTTAATTTTTTAAAGAATATATAATTAAAACAAAATACATGATTTATAGAAAGTGAAAATATGGAAATTAAGACAAATCAATGTCCTTATGCCATAGAAATGCACGAGATTACAAAAACTTTCCTTAATGGGACAGTTATTGCTAACAAAGATGTTAATCTTTTTGTTAAAAAAAATGAAATCCATGCTATTATTGGTGAAAATGGAGCAGGTAAATCAACCTTAATGTCAATTTTATTTGGAATTTATAAACAAGATTCTGGATCAATCAAAATTAATGGCCGAATTGTCAACTTTAATTCAGCGAAAGATGCTTCAAAAACTGGTATTGGAATGGTACACCAACATTTTAAATTAATTGATACACTAAGTGTTTTAGATAATGTAATTTTAGGTTCTGAGGGTACAGTACAATTAGGTATGATCAGACGTAAAAAAATTGCTAAAGAACTTAAAAAAATCATTCAAGAATATGGATTAAATATCAATTTAAAAAGCAAAATTTCAAAAATTACAGTTGGTCAACAACAAAAAACAGAAATTTTAAAATTATTATATCGTGACATTGATATTTTAATTTTTGATGAACCAACCGCTGTTTTAAGTGAAGATGAGATTCAAGCATTTTTACAAATGTTAAAAGATTTTAAAGCAGCAGGAAAAACAATTATTGTCATTACTCATAAACTAAACGAAATTAAAGAAGTTGCTGATTCTGCAACAGTTATTCGTCGTGGTCATTATATTGATAGTTTTGATGTAAAAGAAAAAACAGTAGCTGAGATGGCTGAACTAATGGTTGGTCGTAAATTAGTTGAAATTAAAAATGTTGGTCCAATTACAAGTGATGAAAAAGTTTTTGAAGTTAAAAATTTAGATATTCAGTCAATTGTTAAAAAACAAAAAGATATTACAAAAGTGAAATCATCACCCACTGGTGATGATGTTTCATTGTTAGCCGCTAATAAAAATAATTTAATCAATTTTAGCATTCGTAAAGGTGAAATTTTTGCCATTGCTGGTGTTGAAGGTAATGGTCAAAGTGAATTAGCACAAATAATCTCAGGATTACTAAAAGGTAATAAGGAAGCAAAAATTATACTTGATAATCAAGAAATTGAACATGCAAGCATTAAAAAACGTTATCGACTAGGATTATCACATGTTCCAGAAGATCGTCACAAACACGGACTAGTATTAGATGACACAATTGCTATGAATACGATTTTACAACAAGTAGATGACAAACCATATAGTAGTTTAGGATTTTTTAATAATAGTGAAATTTCAAAACATGCAATTAATATTATTAAGAAGTATGATGTTCGTGGTACAACACGAGGTACATCAGACGCACGTGGATTATCTGGTGGTAACCAACAAAAATTAATTATTGGTCGTGAGTTTGAACGATCACATAAATTAATTTTATTAGTTCAACCAACAAGAGGTTTAGATTTAGGTGCGATCGAATTTATTCATGAACAAACATTAGAAGAAAAACGCAAAGGAAACGCTATTTTATTAATTTCTTATGAATTAGACGAAATTTTATCACTTGCTGATACAATTGCTGTAATCCATAATGGTTATTTTATTAGCGTTGGTGATCGTTTTGTAATGACAAGACAAAAAATTGGTGAATTAATGGCAGGTGAAAAAATATAAGTATGCTAAAATTTAAAACAGTTTTGACCTGTGATAACCTTTTTAAAGGTCAAGAACGAAAAACAATCACTAAAAAATTCTTATCAACAGTTTTTGCTATTTTTGTAGCTATAGTTGTCTCTGCTATTTTGGTTGGGATATTAGGATATGATATACGCGATTTCTTTATAAGATTATTTACTAAGTGAGTAGGTTCGCCAGATATTTATTTGACAAAAGTAGCAATTTTAGGGATTGCCGCACTATCATTCATTTTTGCTTTTAAAGCAGGATTATTTAATATTGGAATTTCTGGACAAATGTTAGGTTCAGGACTAATTATGTTATTAGTTGTTAAAAATATGCAAATTGCTAATATTAATATGCCCAATGTCTTGGGACAATTTTTCTTATTAATTATTGCAATGTTAGCAGGGGCAATGTTTGCAGTTTTTATAGGAATTTTAAAAGTATTTTTAAAAATTAATGAAGTTGTTAGTTCAATTTTATTAAATTGAATTATGTTCTATATTACACGTTATGTTGTATTTACAGCGCAAGGTAAAATGTATAATCCAACACCAGATCAAGTTGGATCAAGATCAATTCCTTTTGCAGATAATTATTCCTTATTTCATTTAGCATCTGGATACGGCTATTTATTTGCCTTGCTAATATTTATTTCGTTGGCTATTATCATTTGAATAATTTTAAAATATACAGTTTTTGGCCATAAAGTTTTATCTGTTGGTAAATCATTTGATGCCGCAAAATATGCTGGATATAGAACAAAGATTATTTCGTTAGCTACATTTGCAATTTCTGGCGCATTAGCAGGCGCATTAGCAATGGTTAATTATACTTCGACAACAACAAATGCAATTGTTATCAGTCAAGCATCTGATGCTTTACCCACACAAGGATATGATGGAATTGCAATGGGTTTGATCTCATTAACACATCCGTTAGCAACAATTCCTGTGTCTTTCTTAATGGGTTTATTACAACAATCAGCCGATAACTTAGGAGGAAGCTTTCCACAAGATTTATCTGGAATTATTATCTCATTTGTAATGTTAGGGGCTGCAATGTTCATCTTATTTGAACGAATTAGTCCTGTTTATTGAATTTATCATCTAATCTATACTTATAAAGGTAAAGATTATTATCGTGATTATGAAAATAAAAATAATAATACCATTTCTGAATACAAAGCAATTTATATAGAAATTAATAAGAAACGAAATCAATATTTACAAGAATTAAAAGAATTGCGTAAAGAATTAGATAAATTTAAGAATCAAAAACAATATAATGGAGTTAATGAACAATATCAATACACTGTTAACTACATTAAAACAACGTACAATAATTGATTAAAAGTTGAATATAGTAAATATTTAGAACAAATGAAAAATAATGTAATGCAACTTAAAAAACACTTAATTATTGAAAGAGCAACACTTGTTTATTATCCAGAAATTAATACAACAAGAAAAGTTAAAAACAAACTAAAACATTTTGAAAATATAAGTGCTAAAAAATTAAGTCGTATTAAAGATAAAATTCATAATGAAGATTTCTTAATTAAAAATTTAGTTGCTAAGGAAATTGGTAAATACGCTCAATCAAAATCATTTGATTATAATAAATTAAAGTATTTACTACAACAATATGAAAACAATGATTCAATTTTAACAATTGATTTGATTGATGAATTATCATTGATTCTAAAAGATGAACAAGTGCAAGTGATGTTTAATGAATTTAAACAAGCAAGTAATGAGAATAATTTAGAACATATTAGTAGTTTAAAAAATGAAATTATGTCATATATCAATTCTTTATTAGATTCTCGATTAGAACAACTATCATCGATTCTAAAATCAAAAAATTTAGTTCATGATGAACAAATGGATGCCATTATTTCATTATTAAATCCAAACGATAAAATCTTTAACAAAATTATTGTATCACGCAATAAACATTTAGAAAATTATGCTAAAGAAATTATAAAATTAGAAACAAAAACCACTTCACAAAGTGATGAAATTGAAAAAAATACAAAGCAACATTCAACATCATACTTAACAAAATATTATCAAAAAACTAAACAACACATTAATAAAATTAAGTTAGATCAAAAACAAAAATTATTATTAGAAGATTGATTAACAACAGCTTATCAAAAAGCAATTACAAATCAACAAAATATGAAAGAGGTGATTAGTTAATGCCTTCTTTATCATTAATTAACGATGCCTCTATTTATGCTGCTATTTTAATTTTAGGTGCATTAAGTGGTTTCTTTTGTGAACGCGTTGGGATTGCTAATATTTCAATTAATGGCCAAATGATTATTGGTGCATTAGTGTTTACTTTATTCTCAACAATTATTTACAAATATATGGGAACAAAAACAGAAACAGAGTATACATTTATTGTCTGTTTAATTATTGCTGGAATACTAACCATTCCAACCTCGTTATTATTTGGTTTCTTAACCATAAAATTAAAGACTAATCAAGTTATTGCTGGGACAGCAATTAACTTATTAGCTTCAGGAGTAGCGACTTTTGTGACTTATCCTTTGGGTGATAAAATCGCTAACAAAACAAGTCTATCCTCTGATTATTTAGGTTTAATGAAAATTGGAGATGGAATTAATACAATTTATATTGGAAGTATTTTAATTTTAATCGCTGTTGTATTAATCACAATTGGTTTAATTATCATGATGAAAAAAACACCATTTGGTTTAAGATTGTATGCGATTGGTGAAAACCCAAATGCAGCTGATGCTCAAGGTATTAATGTTTATAAATACCAATGAATTGCCGTTTCTATTTCAGGATTTATTGCTGGAATTGGTGGTGGACTATATATGTATGCCTCACGTTCGCCATTTGGTGGAGAAGTTGGAGGAATTGGGTTCTTAGCGTTAGCTATTTTAATTGCTGGGGCTTGAAGAATTCCATTAATTGTTGTTGTTTCAATTGCCTTTGCAGTGATTACAAAAACATTCTCACAAATTGATAAGATACCACAAGAAATTGGTAAATTAATTCCTTATGTAATTACTTTAATTGCTCTAATTTCGTTTAGCAAATATAGTGTGGCGCCCAAAAATGTGGGAATTCCATTCGATAAAAGCAAAAGATAATATTAAAATGTGCTCACTCAAGCACATTTTTTTATTTTAAAAAACACAAATTAAGGGCTTTATTTTTAAAATTTTCTAATATTAAAAATTTATTTTTTTGTGATGAAGTAATCACCAAATAAAAATTATTTTATAATGATTTATTTTACTTAATTAAACTAAAAGCAATTAAAATAAAGGGTTTTATACGATTTTATTTTTATTAAATAAATTATTTATAAAATTTTGTTTGTGACGAGATAAGAAAAAAGTCATTTTTGTTTTAATATTTTTTCAAAATCATTTTTAAAAATTATCCCTTTTTAGGGTAATATTATTAGCGACAAATGAATAGAAAATTGTTCATTTAGTTAATTAAGGTTAAATTTATGAATATTAAAAAAAGGAGTAAAATGAAAAAGTTAAACAAAAAAAAATTATTTTTATCGCTTGGTAGTGTTTTTGCTTTAAGTTCAGTTGTTGCTATAACAGCATCATGCTCACAAAAATCAACATTAAACTACAGTCAGTTTTATTGAACTTCACCAACAAGTGATGACGATAATGGTTTCCAAACAAAATATAAAAGTATGGCCAATGATGGCAAACGCGCTTTATTAATGCCAGGGTTTCAACATCCAGAAAAATTACAAAATGCTTTAGCAAATGATAAATTTGATGCTAATTCAATTGCTCTAATTTTAGATGCAGTTTACAACAATGATAACAAAGCTGAATTCTACAAAGGCGCTGATCGTGTTGCTGATGTTTATTTTAAAGTAGATGAAGCCGCTTTTTTAGGTGGTATTGCCGCTGCCTATATGTTAAATTCAAATCAATCAGTTTTTGGCAAGGATAACAAACTAACTTGAGGCGGATATGTTGCTTTAAATGCTAAAAACACAACTAATTATTTAGCAGGTTTTGATTTAGGTGTTAAATGAGCTAATGAAAAATTAAAAGGCAAAAGCGTTAAACAAGAGGGGACACAAGAAACAAAAACTTGAATTGAAGTTGAACAAGTTTATGCTTCTGAAAGTAGTGCAGGTGGTTTCCAACCAGAAAATGATAACGCTAAAAAAATTATTCGAGAATTAATTACTAAAGGCGTTGATTTAATTTTACCAGTAGCTATTACTCAAGTTGGTGTTGCCGTAACTGAAGCAATCGCAACTGCTTCACATAACGTAGGTGTTATTGGTGTTGACGTAGAAGTTGAAAACGATGAAGCAATTAATAAGAAAACAGATAAATTTATCAACACAAATTTAAGCGGTAATAAAAATGGTGTAGTACGTTTTTCAATTACAAAACGTTTAGATGTTGCAACAGTAAAATTATTAGAAAACGCAATAAGTGGTCAATCACTATCTAAAGGAAAAGACAAAATTATTATTGGAAGTGAAATTGATCCAAGAGATAAATACAAATTAGGTGTTAATACTGTTGGTAACTTATCTGATGGGGTTGTTGGTATTTCGCCATCTGCTTATCATTATGTAATTGATGCTTTTAATTTAGCACAAGCAAATGAAAGTGATAAAATAAGTACATATGATCAATTAGTTAATAAAATTACTAATGATGAATTATTTAAAACACTTGATAAAAAACCACTTGTTGAAGGTTATTTAGATGTTAAAAAAGAAACAGATAATGATGCTGCTTTATTAGAAAACAAAACAATTGATCCAAGAGTAAATGGTGGAACACTTTATAAATCAGCTAAAGGTACATACTATTTCTATCCTGTTGCTAAATCAACATACATTTCCAATTCTTCTTCAAATAAATTCAAAGAATTATGAGATGGTGCTAAAACAAACGAAGAAAAACAATCGTTAATTGGCTTAATTCTATCTTATGCAGGCGCTAAAGTAAAAGATGGCGGATATTCTGAAGCTACTTATAATGGTTTAAAAGAATTCTACGCAAAACATGGTATTAAAATCCCAACATTATAATTTTATTTATTGATAATAAAATAAAACATTAAATATTGCAATTATTTGAGATTAAAACTTAAATAAAAATCAATGCTTAATGTTTTTTTTATTTCTATTTTATTTAAATTATTTAGTGATGAACATAAGTTATTAGATATATAAAGATAATTTAATTTATTAGAATAAAAAAATGGCTAATAAAAGCCATTTTATAAACTATTATTTAATTTATTAAAAGAAGATTAAACAAGTTGTACTTTTGCACCAAGTTCATCAAATTTCTTTTTGATTTCGTTAGCTTCTTCTGTTTTAACGTCTTCTTTAATTACGCTACCTGCAGTTTCAGCAGCAGTTTTAGCTTCCATTAAACCTAATCCTGTAATTTCACGAATTAATTTAATTACACCAACTTTATTAGCACCAGCTTCAACTAATTTAATAGTTACTTCAGTTGGAGCTTCAGCAGCTGCTGGAGCAGCAGCAACTGCAACTGGAGCAGCAGCTGAAACACCAAATTCAGTTTCGATAGCTTTAACTAAATCGTTTAATTCTAGCATTGACATTTCTTTAATCGCAGCAATAAATTGTTCAATTGTTAATTTTGACATATTAAATTCTCCAATAATATTTTCTTATTCGCCTTTTTGCTCAGCTACAGCTTTTAAACCATATAACACATTACGTAATGGAGCTGTAAAGCAAGAAAGTAGCATTGAGTATAGACCTTCACGGCCAGGGATTGCAGCAAGTTGATCAATTTTGTGAGTATCTGCAAATTTGTTTTCAAGATATGCACCTTTAATTTTCACAAAATCAAATTCTTTAGCCACGTCATTTACTGCTTTAATCGCAGCAATTTCATCGTCCATTGCAACAGCAATTGCATTAGGTCCTGTTAATCGATCTTCAAATCCAGTAACACCAGCTTTTTCAAAAGCGCGTGCTGTAATATTATTTTTTAAAACAAATAATTTAGAATTTGATGAATGTAAAACATTTCTTAATGCTAGGATGTTAGCAGCAGTTAATCCATGATATTCAAAAACAATAAATGATTTTGAATTTTTTAGTATATCTGCCATATGGTCGACTTCTTGTTGTTTGAAAACAACACTTGGTCTAACATTTGCCATATTTATACCTCTTATTTAAAATATGTGTTTGCAACATGCAATTTCGTTTAATATAAACCTCGGTAACAAATTAAGTTTAAGTAATAAACAGTTACTTTCTTGGGCATATTGCTTTTATATTATAACATTTTTAGAAGTCGTAATTTTAACAAAAAATTAAGCAAGATGATTTAAATAATTTGAATTATTTAATAAAAAATTTTGTTTAGGTAATAAAGAGTTAATATTTTTAACAGCATGAATACTTTCGCGCATATTATTTAATTCTTCAACCTTAACTTTATCAACAATAATTAATAAGAATAGAATGCCAAAACCAAATAAGATAATTGTTGTTACCATATCAAGTAAAGTTGATAAAATTGGTGTTGACATAATTGTTGGATCAATTTTTAATTTTGTTGCTAAAAGTGGCAAGATTCCACCAAGTAATTTAGAAATTACAATAGCAAAAAATAAAGCAACTGATGAACCAGCCGAAACAATAGCGCCAACAATCATTTGACTATGTGGATTATTAGTGATATTATTGTATAAAACATTATATTGTTGTAAATCAGGTTTGATGATTGCAAAATATATAATTAAACGAGCAAAATTAATAACTGCTAAAACTAAACCAATTAAAGCACCAACTAAAAATTCTTTAGCGAGCACTTTATTATATTCTTTTGTTGTAATTTCACCAATCGATAAAGCACGAATAACAGAAGCAGCGGCTTGTGAACCAGCATTTCCGCTTGTTCCTGTCATTGCTGGGATGATTGGAACAATAACTAGTGTTGATAATCCTGCTGTCACTAATTGTCCAACATTTTGGAATTTATCAATTAAAAAACCAGTACATGTTGCTGAAATCATTAAAACAGCTAATCATAATAAACGTGATTTAAATAAAACAAAAACACTTGATTTAATATAAGGAAAATCTAATTCACTAATCCCGTACATTTTATAAATATCGGTTGTTGTTTCAGTATTAATCACTGGTAGAATATCGTTATCGCTAATATAACCAATTAATTGATCATTTTTATCAACAACAGCTAATTGTTCGATTTGGTATTTTCTAAATATATCTAAAACAGCGTCAATGTCTTCATCACTACGGACATAGAAAACATCTTCTTGAACAACGCTAGAAATTTTTAAATCAAATGAATCCGCAAAAAGCAATGAATGAATTGTTACATAACCTTTTAAACGGTTATAATCATCAACGACATAAATAATATTGCTTTGCTCAAAGTCGTTATACATTCGTTTGATTTCAATTAATGCTTCTTTAACTGAAATACTTTGGTTAATTGTAAAAAAATCAGAGTTAACAATTGAACCAGCCTCATCTTCATCAAATTCTGATAATTGTTTAATGGCAGCTCTTTGTTGACTATCTAATGAAAGTAAGATTTTTTTAGTATGCATTGGAAAATCATTTTTTAAAATAGTGACATCATCATTATAAAGTTCAAACAAGATAATTCTTAGTTGTTGTAAACTTGCATCATCAATGATTTTTGATTTTAATTCAGTATTTAAATATTTAAAAATTTCACCACAAATTCCATCTTTTGTTGCTACTAATACAAATAAGATGATTTGTGTATCATCAATTGCTTCAAGGCTTTCAACAATTTTATCAATCCGTTTTGATTTTAATAATTTTTTAAGACCTGCGATATCTTTATGTTCATAAGCCTTTAAAATATTTTGTGATAAAAAATTCTGATTAATATTTGTGTTGTTATTTAAATTTGATGTATTTTGTTTATTTTTCACAACAAACCACCTCCACAAATAAAACGTATAACTTAAATTATAATAAACATTAACTTAGTTTTATAGATAATCAAGCATAAATAAACAATAAAAAAAGAAAAAAGAGTTTTTAGACCCTTTTTTCTTTCTTTTTACAAACTTTTAACTATCTTTTAGGTAATTTTTTAACAATTGGGTAGTGTAAGTTGCAGTATTCTAATTCAGTCATACCTGCAGCTTTAGCTTTTGATTTATTAACGATTTTTAGAGCAAATACGATTATACTTGCGATGCAAGATAATGTTTCACTTAAAGCAACAAGAATAAATCCACCAGGGTTTGTAGAAACACCTAATCAAGCGAACACGGCTAATAATGCTAAACCAGCAATTGAAATAATTCACATACCAATAGCTAAGTTTTCAGTTCTTTTTGAAACTAATACTTTAATAACGGCTGGTAAGTAAGCACCGAAAACTAAGATAGCCCCAATAACTTGGAAGAAAATACCTCATGGGTGTGTTGGGAAACCATATGCATCTTGATAATCTGGTGCAATTCCAAGATAAGGAGCTTGATCAGTAACGATCGCACCATTACCAACTTCTCACACACTGTTTTGTAATAATGAAGTGAAACTCATAACTAGTTAGCTCCTTTCACTTTTAGGAATGGTTTAATTTGTTTTTCGTAATATTCTTCTTCATTCATTCCCATATTTTTAGCTTTAATCATGTTATTAACTTTATAGAATAATACGATGAATGAAGTTACTGAACATAGTGCTTCACCCATAATTAAGAAGATACCACACACTAAGTATCCTGCAACTCATTCTTCTCTATTATAGATGAAATTACCATTTTGAATATCTCTTAAGAATGTTAATGAGTTTGGATGAACTGTAACAAGTCCAATACCATATAAAGTTAGGAACGCTGTAGCAATACCATTAAATAAGAATAATAATAAACTTAATGATGCTGTATCTCTTTCACGTAAAGTCTTGATTGTTTGAGGTAATACACTTAAAGCAATAACGATTGTACCTATAACACTAAAAACAGAAATAGCAATACTAATTCCTGATGCAGTATATGCTTCAGGAACTAATTGACTAACTAAGTTTGAAGTATTTTCTGCAGCAGCACTTGGAGCTGTTGAAAATAGTGAAGAGCTAGATACATTACTTAAAATATTTGACATAATATAATCTTTCTTTCATATTAATATTTTTATTGCACTTTTATATTACTACAAAACAACTAAAAAATATCAAAAAAATGAATACAACTCATTGATTTTTATCAATAAATCGCATTCGTATTAATTATTTTTGATTTTTTTCATATTCTGTGATTATATCTAAGCGTTTTTGATGGCGCTCACCCATGAATTTACTTTCTAAAAAATCATCAATCATCTTAATGATTTGTTCTAAACTATTTTCACGTGCTCCAATGGTAATTACATTAGCATTATTATGCTCTTTAGCTAATTTCGCACTACTTTCGTTATATATTAAAGCAACACGTGCACCTTTAACTTTGCTTGCAGCCATATTCATGCCAATTCCTGTGCCACACAATAAAATTCCTAAACTATCATTTTTAGCATCATTAACAACATCATTAGCAACTTTTAGAGCATATGGACTATAGTTAACAGAGCCTAATTCGACTTGGGCTCCTTCATCAATAATTTCATAACCTTTTTGTTTTAAATGAGCAATAATTTGATCTTTAATTTCATAAGCAGCATGATCATTACCAAAATAAATTTTTTTAATCATAAAATTACTCCTTTTCTTTTGTGTTATTATATTTTAATTCTTTAATAAACATATCAACCATTTCAATATTAGCACCACGACGAACATATTCTCATTTGTCAATATCAACAATGGTTGATGGCACACCAATTTGTTGCTGAGCTTCAACATAAATTAGTTTACTATTTGCACCAAATTTAAAAATTGCTTCATTATGATTTTTAACTGGTTCTTCGCCAGAAATATTAGCACTACTACAATATAGTGGTCCTAATTTTTGAATTAATTTTAATATATGAGGACTATTAGGCATGCGATATGAAACACCATTTTTAATTACAGTAACTGATCCTGGTCAAAAAAGATCTAAAAATTGTTCTTGTTCTACAGTTAAATCACCAAGTAATTTGTAATCAGCAACAAAACGTACAATTTTCTTGTTTCGATCACGTCGTTTAATTTCATAAATAACATCTTGGTTTTTAGCTAATAAACCAATAATGGTATCAGTGGGAATTAGAACACATTTATTTGCTACTAAAGCATCATAAATGGCATTTAAATTAGTTATTCTATAAATTTTCATACTTAATATTACTTATTACTAAAATTCTATATAAATTATTATAATCATTTATAAAGTAGTAGAAAATAGGAAATTCATTTTTTTTTAGAACATTTTCTAAGATTGTTTTTTGATCATATCCTATTTCAAAAACAATCGTGAATTTTTTATTACAAATTAATGAAATATTATTTATTATAAATAAATAAAAACTAATTCCATCTTTATGTTCAAAATCAACTAATGCATTAAGGGGATCATAATCTAAAACTTGTTTATCTAATTGATAATCACTTTTAATATATGGTGGATTACAAATAATTAAATCAAAACGTTTTTTTGTGTGTAAAAAGTATTTTTGCATGCTTTTATGAAGATAATTTATTCCTTCTATATTATGATATTGTGCGTTTTTTTTACTATTACTAATAGCATCAAGAGAAATATCTAATAATGAAACATCTAAATTATTAAAGTTCATTTTTACACTTAATCCTAAAACACCACTACCACAACAAACATCAATAACACTTTTAATTTGATGCTTTGATTGTTTAATAATTTTATTAATAACATCCACTAATAATTCAGTTTCGACACGAAAAGCAAAGACGTTTTCATCAACATAAAAACGTCTTCCACAAAAATAACCATAGCCCAAAATTCGTTCTAATGGTTTTTCATTAATAAATTCATTTAATAATTCAAAATATTTACACTCTAAACTAAGATCTACTAGTTTTAAACGATTGTTTGAAAAACTATAAAAGTCTTTAACTTCATCGTCTAATCCATATAATAGTTCAAAAGCAACTTGAGTGTTGCGTTGGTTTTTTTGAAGTAATAATTGTGCTTGATAAACTAATTGATGATATGTCATTAAATACCTAAATTAGCCATTAAATTTGTTTGTTCATCAGCAATTAATGCGTCGATGATTTCATCCAATTCACCCATCATAATTTGATCTAATTTATTTAATGTTAGACTAATTCGATGGTCAGTAACACGGTTTTGGGGATAGTTATAAGTACGAATCTTTTCAGAACGATCACCTGTACCAACTTGATTTTTTCGTAAATTAGCAAATTCAGCGTTTTGTTGTTCTTGAGCTGCTTCTCATAGTTTGGCTCGTAACATTTTCATTGCTGTTTCACGATTTTCGATTTGTGATTTACCTTCTTGACAGGCAGCGACAACTCCAGTTGGAATATGTGTAATTCTTACAGCTGATTCAGTTCTATTAACATGTTGTCCACCAGCCCCACTCGCACGATAAGTATCAATTCTTAAATCTGATGGATTAATTACAACATCAACTTCATCTTGTTCAGGAAGTACAGCAACAGTAATAGTTGATGTATGTACACGCCCTTTAGATTCAGTTGCTGGAACTCGTTGTACACGGTGTACTCCTGATTCAAATTTCATTCGTGAATAAACTTCCTCACCTGAAATCATAAAAGAAATGAAACTAAAACCAACAGCGTTTGGTGTCATTTCAATAATTTTCATTTTTCAATTATTACTTTCAGTATATGCACGATATGTATCAAATAAATTACCTACAAAAATTGAAGATTCATCCCCACCAGCTGCAGGACGCATTTCAACAATAACGTTTTTATCATCGTTAGGATCAGTTGGTAATAACATGATTTTTAGTTCATTTTCAATTACTGGAATACTTGCTTTAGCATCATCTAAATCCATTTGAGCTAATTCAACTAATTCTAAATCTTTTTCAGTATTTAATAATTCTTCAGCAACTATACCAGCATCGATTTTTTGTTTATATTTTGCAAATGCTTCAGCAATTTTGGTAGTCTTCTTTAATTGAATATTAATTTCTTTAATTTTTTTGAAATCTGATGTAATTGTTTCTAATTCTTGTTTTAAGGTTTTGTTTTTAACAGCAACTCTTTCAATGGCTTCATAAAGTTTTTTATTATATTCCATAAGTTCCTCAATTTTTTAATGTGTAATAAAAAAATAAAATAAAATAACAGGTAATCGAAATTGCCTGTTATTTAATTTACTAATTTTTAATTATACAAAAACAATTAAACAATCTTGGCAATTTAATGACAAGAGCATTTACTATAATTCGTTTAAACTTTTTCTTGGTTCAGATTTTCCTTGTACTTTTTTCTTTTCTGGTTTTTTATTAATGTTATTTAAACCAGCTTCGAAACGATTATTTAATTTTTCAGCACGACCACGTAATGTTGTAGTTGCATTTTGCTTACCAATAAAGAATGTGTGGCAATTTGAACAAACTTCAATTGCAACTTCTGTATTTTTTGCAGCAGAATTAATTACAAATTCTTTTTTGCATGTTACACAATTATAAACACATGGTTTACTTACTGGGTGAATATCTTTCATAATTTTCTTCCTTTATCATAATATAGTTAAATAATAAAAATTAGTAATTTTATGTTTTGAATTTGAAAAACACGAAAATACACTATATATAAATATATAATATTTTAATGATTTTTGTTTACTTTTCTTTATTAAAATTAAAATTTATCAATAATTAAATTAATTTGTAGTGCTTCTTGACTATTTTTATCAGCTAAAATTTTTTCAACTTTATTAACACTATGGCTAATTGTCGTATGTTCACGACCACTTAATAATTTACCAATTTCAGTTAATGTTAAATTTAATTTATTTTTTAAAACATAACAAACAATATCACGGGCTCATACAATACTATTTTTTCTTGTAGTAGATTTAATTAAATCTACTTTTAGATTCAATTCTTTAGCAATAATTTCAATTACTTGTTCAGGTTTTAATTGTTGTTTAACAATGATATTTGAAGGGATATCATTTTCTACTGAACATTCAATTATAAAATCTTTTGTAATTACTAAGTTTTCATTAAGATCATTATCAGCTCAAAAACAAATTTGTTTTAAATTACCAATCATTTGGCGAATATCAGTGTGAAAACCTTCTGCAATATATTCTTTAGCTTCATCAGTAATTTGATATTTTTTTTTGAATTCAAATCAATTGTTAATAATTTTAATAGCTTCATTTTTATCAGGTTGTGAAATTTTACATTGTAACCCTGACGCTAAACGCGAAATGATTCGATCATGAAAACCATTAAGTTCATTCGGAGTACGATCTGATGTTAAAATGATTTTTCCGCCATTTAATTTTATATCATTGAAAATATTAAAGAATAATTCAGCAGCCGAATCACGTGATTGAATGTTTTGAATATCTTCAAAGATTAATAAATTAGCTGAAGCAATTTCTTTTTTAAATTCTTCAACATGACTTGTTCCTTTTGCTGAAGCAGAACAAAACTTTCGAAAGAAATCTTGTCCTTCATAATAGTAAATTTTTAAATTAGGATTACTATTAGCAAATTGATTACCAGCAGCTGCTACAATATGGGTTTTACCAATCCCAACTTTACCAAACAAAAACAAAGGATTGCACATTGAACTGTTTTCATAATTAGTTGATAATAAACTCTCAATCGCTTTAACTGCTTTACGATTAAAATCACTAATTACTAAATTATTGAAGTTATAACGCATAATTTCATCGCTAAAGTTAAAACGATTTTTAATAACAGTTTCTTTTACTAAAAAATTACTATTAATTAATACTTTTTCATTTTCGACAATAAATTGAAAATTAACAATATTTTCCTTTTTAAATTCTTCACTTAAATATTTTGAAATGATGTTAATAAAATTACCATTTATAATAGTTTTTTCAAAGGCACTAGCAACAATGATATATAAAACACCATCATAAACCTTGTGAACTTTAGCTTTTTCAAGAATTTCATAGGCTTGATCAGAAATAAGATCATAAGGAATTTTTTTGATTGCTGAATCATACAAAGTTTGATAATTATTAGACATTAATAACTCCCTATAG